>WRFU01000013.1 GCA_009778675.1 Candidatus Saccharimonadota bacterium | reverse complement strand
TCCAAGAAGGAGTGGATAAAGAATTGTTGTTACATCGTACCCTGATTCCTCAGGATGAATACACTGCATCCGTCGAGATCGATGTATACGGTGATAAAGTAGCCCTGATAGCCTTTGGCGATACTCAAATGGCGACTATTATTAATAGTCCACTAATCGCCGAAGCCATGCGGCAAGTTCTGCAACTTTTAGGCAAATATTTACCAAAGCCATCAGTATAGTTAACGAATTTATTAGTTTAGTGGGATTGTTTTTGCAACTCTTCAACAGTCTTACCCAAAATAGACTTATCCTTTGACCAGACAATCACCGATTTTCCACCATCCTCACCCAGTACATAGGCAGCTATAGCCGAAACATGATCTTTGTAACCTAGTGCAATTGATGACCGTAACCAATTAGGCCCTGCAGTAGAAACTATTACCACTGAATCTTTTGATACTTCTGGAATCTTGTAACTGGGCAGGTCTTTAGGCTTAAATGGTTTATTCTTGTTGGTTTTCTCATCAATAAAGTAAACTGGTTGCTCAGCTAGACTACCACTTTGCTCAACCGACCACTTATTTTTATCGTAATCGGTCGACTGTCCAAGTTTTTCAACCTTAATATAACCATCAAGGCTATTTAAGCGTACATCAGGACAGCCAGCTTCAGTTAAACCAAGGGCTAATGTAGCCACGACGAAAGCTCCAGCGCTACCATTCAACCAAACTGGCTGACCATCGCTAAAATCAGTTTTGATTTTATCATACAAAACGGGGACGGCTGAAAATAACGTACGACGGTTTGCTACTGTTTGTTCATGCAACTTACCAGTAGTGTCAAGGCGTTTTATGGTTTTTTCGAAAGTTTGATGCGGCACATCAACCATCCAATTTGGTAAGTTTATTATAAAATGGTTTTCTTCGTTATCCCCGTGCGATTCTTGATAAGCCTTATTATTGTCGACCACATCCATAAGATGCCCTGCTAAGATTTGAATTGTTGAGTGATCAATGTCATGCACGCCACGTTCCAAATGATGAACGGATCCAACTAGTTGATTAGTTTTAACTTTATCTAGTTGCAAATCATCAGCGCTATCATAATTACTGTGCAATTTAGCAATAACATCTATACCGTGCTGACCGACGAACTTCGACCACTCGTCAATTTTACTTAAATCATTTGATAAAATAATGGCATGCGTAGCACCGTCTATTATCCGGGCGTTCTCGTCAGTCGTAAGACCACCTATATCAATTAACATTAGCGGACCGACCCAATCATTGATTGCTTGGCGGGCATACTCCACAAACTCTGGTGGAGTTTGGTTATCAGTGTCTTTCTGCCGCTTTTCCCTAACCTCTGGACGATTATAACCATCCTGAAACCAAACCCCTTCCCCATCTCGTGTCGCTGAAAACACGTATAGTTTGTCCGTATCCAAGTGATGCCTAAGTTCATGTGTGAAGACCGACTTGCCAGAATGCGACGGACCGACAATCACTACCTTTACGCCATTCTTCAATTTTTCTTGTCGTTCGATATCATCATTGGTAATTTCTGGCTGATTCTTAAATGCATTAATAGCAAGTTCGGCAGCAGCAATATCTGATATATCCGTTTCATGTTCTATCGGTTCAGTTTGTTCTTTTTCTGACATTTTGGTGTTTCTGTTATGTTATTGGCAGTTTTTATTTTGATAAAAACTGCGCACATGTGCGCCAAATTTAGGCACAACATGTCTACCTTATCATTGTAGCACAGATCATACATTCTGTCAAGTCATGATTGCAAATTCTTTGATTTATTTAATTATTCACTAATTTTAGTGCTTCCCCATTCTACTACTATAAAACCTTGGCGTACTGGTGTCGTAATGTGCTGCTTTTGAACTGAAATCGGCTGTTTTAGTGGCTGACAACTCATCCACACGCAAATTACCCCGTATTGGGTGTTGGCGTAATTTTCAGTTTTTGATTAGCGTCAATTTCATCAGCCGTCATAAAACGAACTTAAGCCAAGTTTTGGTAAAGTTTGCTCTAAAAACCCTGCCGTATTCGCACCCTTGACTGCAAAACCGTCTAATTTCCGCGTGCTGGCACAAGATTGTTAGGCCAAAAGCCACCATTATGTAGAGATTCGTGAAGTTTTATAATCCATATAATTCTTTAAATTTTTTTAAAAAATAATATCAATCGTAAAGATGTTTTCGGGAGGGGGTTTTCTTTACGCCCCCTCCCACATACAGATAATGTATTAAAGCAATTCGCCGCCAATTTTGGCAATCTCGGCCTCGATAAATGGTGCCAAACGAGATCTACAAATCAATAAACCATCTTGCCTGCATTTTTTTTGCGCTCTAGTAATAACCCCCTGGTCAATTCGCTCAATACTACCACTCGAGGAACGATAGGTTCGTAAACCGAATAAACTTGGTTTTTCTGATGTGCGCTGGATGAAATTCTCACGTGCTTTATATAATCCAGCCACATCACCATAACCGGCTGTCCGAGCATAACGTATAAAGTCTAGAAGACCCTCCGCCGCCTGTTCAGCATCCATACTGTCAGAGAAAGCATGGGCAATATCTTCAAGCTCGACGCTTTTAGTGATATCACTAGCCATGCTTCGCCAAATTGCCACACGTATATTGGAATTGCTAACACGATCAATTGTCCAGAAAGTCAGTTTTGGATGCTTTTTAAAGAATTGCCAACATGACATTTGTTTTTCAAGCATCTTTTCGGCATCATTGTGGAGTCGTACAAGCCGGGCATTTTCACGCTCTTTTGCTTCCGCCAACACTTGTTTAGCAAGTCCTTCTGGTAAATATTCTCCACTAAAAAGTAATTTCTGTTGAAGGCTCGACAAATGGTGCTGATGCGCAAAAATCGTTTTGCTAACATAAATAGAATCGTCTAAGAACTGATGGGCAAGTTTGATTATACTATCCAATCCAAAACCCCATTCACGTTTAAAGCCATCCTCATCAACACCATTAATGTCAAAACCATCGGTTCCGTACAAGTTGCCAGTAACATAATTGATGCCGTCAGGCAGAAAGCCAAACTCATCTAATTTTGTTCCTTCGCCAGTATGTATGTCACGGACAATCCGACGACCTTCGCTATCCACAATCAATGTTTCAAACGAGCGACCATAACAGTCATTACCGCTAGGATCTGCAAAAGTACCGTTTCGATAGCGTCCCGTGCAATCAAATCCCCAAAGATCATACTCATGATTAGTAAAAATATAAGTACCGTCTTTGCGGAAACTGTACGCACGTATTTTTGCTGATTGTGGCCGACGTGGTTGTTCACCATTATGCAACTTACCCATTGGGTTAAGACTGGTTAAAGTATCGTGGTGAATCCAGGCTGTTTGACCACCTTGTGCGATGCACGACCGAGGCGAGGTTGGCGGTATATACAACCAACGCCCGTCAATGTCAATATACTCTGGCTTAAGATTGTAAATTGCCGGCCAACTGTCACAGCCATCATAACGGCTACGGATCATAGCCAGGCGATCAATATCGAGGCCTGCGAGCACTAAAAATGTCCAGTCACGCCCCATACAATCCATATAGTCTTGATTGAGTAGCGTACCAGTTACTTCGTGATAACCGTCACGGTCGAAACCATCAGGGTCATATCTCGTTCCGGTAATTTTATTGACACTTTCCTTGCTAAAAGCTTGTTTATAGCGGGCTCGAGATTTAGAAACTTGTATAGACATATACTTTTTCACCTCCAGATTTCAGCAATTTGTATTAATTCGTAATAACATTATCTATATGTAAAGGTTCTATAAACCAGAAAAAGAATTATTTAACCGTTTATCTCCACCACCACAATATTTTTGTCATGGTCTGTATCAGAATAGCACAGATTACTCATTGAGTCAATAGCTAAAGCACTTTTATTTTATATCGCCTATTCGTTGAGGATCATCTTAGCCAGATCTTTAGCAGCATTTGGTTTAGCGAATTGATGGATATTAGTTGCTAATTGTTTGCTAAGATTTGAATCGGTCAATACTTCTTTAATAGCCGTTGTTAACAGTTCAGGTTTACCGACCAGGTCACTGTCCACCACCACCTTCACAGCATCGGCTGCAGCTAGTGCGTTGGCATTTTTGACCTGGTGACTGCCGGGTAACATGGCATTTGGCACCAAGATCACCGGTTTGGCTAGGGCAGCAAATTCGGCAATAGCAGTAGCGCCGGCTCGTGATACTACGACATCGGCGGCTGCAATCATATCTTTAAAATCATCAGTCAAAAAATCATAGATTTTGAAATCGGTTGATTGTTGAGTATGATCAAAGTTCGTAGCTTGATCTTTACCAGCCAGTAACGCCACTTGAGTAAATTTTAGTAGCTGTTCACGCTGCTCGGTCACAGCGTCATCTAACCGCCGCGCGCCTAACCCACCACCGGTAATAACGACTAATTTACGCTTAGGATCAAAACTAAATTTAGCCTTAGCCTCGGCCTGCTGCTTGGTGCTGACCGGTTTTAGGCTACCATCAACCGGAATCCCGGTATACACGCTGCGCTTGGTATCATAATGATAATTTTGCAGTGGCATACCAGTCGCAATTTTAGTTGCTTTGCGGGATAGGATTCGATTAGTCAAACCCGGCACAGTGTCAGAATCGTGAATCACCAGTGGCCGCTTACCAGCCGCTAATCCCACTGGCAACCCCACAAAACCACCTTTTACAAACACAACGTCCGGACGCCAGGTGAGCATTAAAAATTTGGCCTGCAAAAAGCCGGCTGCTACTTTAAATAAATCTCGTATATTAGCCAGCGTGATCGAAGGGTGTTTTAAATAATCTAGTACTCCAAAATTAGCGTATCGGCGAAACTTGCCAGCTAGTACGCGCGTCAGCTGCACATCAGTTAACCCCTTAGAATCTAGTAAACTTTGGGCAGTTTTATAGAACTTTTTATCGGTTACAAACCGTACATTAGCGTTAGGTTGCAGTTGTTTAAGCTCAGCGACGACTGCTATGACTGGTGTAATGTGTCCGCCCGATCCGCCGCCGGCTACCAGTATCTTCATGGTCTTCCCCTTCTTCGTTCATTGGTGTATGCGCGGTATAACTTGAAAGTTGATACACCACGCCCAGGCTAAAAGCGATGAATAACATACTGGTGCCACCGTAGCTTAGAAGTGGTAATGTGATACCTGTAAGTGGCATCAAGCCGGTCATCGCCGCTATATTCATGATAACATGTGCTGCTACCCAACCAAAGACACCACTGGCCAAAATCCGCCCAGTATGGTCGTGCAAAAAGTAAACGGTGTTTAAAACCCGTAGTAACAGCACTACAAACAAAGCTAACACCGCGACCAACCCAACAAAACCGAACGTTTCGCCCATAATAGCGAAGATTGAGTCGTTGATTGATTCTGGCAAGTAGCCAGTAGCCTGCACGCTATTACCAATACCGACCCCTAGTAACCCGCCCGAGCCAATAGCCATTTTGGCGTGATCGACATGGTAGGTACTACTATCTTCGGTGTTCGACGATGTATCGCCACCCAAAAAAGTCGTTAAACGATCTAGACGGTGTGGTACGGCTATGGTAAAAACTAGCCCCAAAACTACGCTACCGGCAATAATAAAGAATAGTAAACGTTTACTAATACCGGCCGTAAATAGCATGCTTAAAATAATGGCGACCATTACAACCCCCGTGCCTAAGTCTTTTTGAATGACCACCACAAAACCTAAGGCTATGGCCGCCACTACTGCTAGGGGGGTTAGTGTCGTTTTAACACTATCCACCTTACCACTATTGGCTCGAGCGCCTAAAAAGACCGCTAGGTACAACAATAATCCTAATTTTAGTAATTCTGATGGCTGAAAGCCTTTTATGCCAATGTTTAACCAGCGGCAAGCGCCATAAGTGCATTGCGCTAATGGCAGATGCAACCAGCCAGCTACCGCTAAAATGCCACAGGCCAAAAAACCCAGTAGCAATACATATACGGCATTCTTTTTGATAAAACTAAATGGTACTTTATAGGCCACAAAGAATGCTATAAGCGACAGTCCAACGCTAATTAGCTGGTTAATAAAAAAATAATTATCGGAATAATCAGAACCAAATAGACTGTTTAGCACATTGGCTCGCTGGCCACCGATTGAATATATTACAATCAAACCAAACAAGATTAGGATACATGTTAGTAGCAACATCAAACGATCTGGGTGATGACGACGCAAAATACCCTTGAAACCACCATCGGGTTGCATTTAAACGACTCCCCCGCCCAACGCCATAATAATACCTACCGCGGCTGCAATAGCGGCGATTACCCAAAACCGCATAGTAATTTTAGTTTCTGGCCAGCCTTTCGCTTCTAAATGGTGGTGAATTGGCGCCGAAATAAAGATTTTGCGACCAAATAGTTCTTTGCTGGTAATCTGCAACAGACTAGAACCGGCTTCAATTACAAACAAAATACCAATTATGGGTAGCAAAAATAGCGAATTGGTCAACATAGCCACTACACCTAGTGCCGTGCCAAAAGCAAAACTACCCACGTCGCCCATCATGAACCGCGCCGGGTAAATATTAAACCACACATATGCCAACAGTGCCCCCACAGCTGTAAAACAGAATCCGGCGATGCCGTAATTACCCTGTAGCACCGCAATGATAGCAAAAGCACCATAGCTAATTGTCAGTAACCCGCCGGCCAAGCCATCTAGACCGTCACTAATATTAACGGCATTACCAGTTGCCACAACCGAAAAAGCAAATAGCAGCACAATCGCCGCTCCCACCACCCAATCGCCAGCAAAAGGTATGTGTACCAAATCGTAGCCTAATTTGTAGTGAAAGTACAAACCTAGGGCTAACCCCAGGCCAATGATTAGGGTGAACTTGACACCAGACCTAAGTCCGGCTATACCTTTACCCTTGCCACGGACATTGATAAGGTCGTCTAACAGTCCAACCAAACCACCACCGATTAGTGCTGCCAGCGGCAATAAGGTTTGAGCTTTACTGTAGTTGAACAGCAGCGTGATGATGATAATGGCGGTTACACCAATTATTCCGGCCATGGTTGGAAAATGTCGGGTAAACTTTTTGGCATGCAATTTGTTCATGACCGAGAGTTTTTCGCCAGTGGTACTAGTAGTACGCTGTTTTTTCCAGAACTTGTATTTATAAGCAAAGTGCGTGTAGATTGGCGTCAGCAACATCGACAATACAAATGTTACTGCGCATAATATGAACATTGGCATCATTTCATCTACTAGTTGTTCGTGCATATTATTCCCCCGGTTTTAGCATTAAATAATCAATCAGCCAATTCGAGATATTCGAAAAAACTGGTTCAGCATCAATGTTACCCTGCAAATTCATGCCAGGGCTCGACATCCTTACCATTATGACATACTTTGGTCCACTGTCGCCACCAAAACCCAAATAGCTAGCGGTGGTGGTCGTCATGCTATAAGAACCGTTAATTAACACCTGGGAAGTACCAGTTTTACCGCCGATTTGATAACCTTTTTTATCTTCAGCCGAAAACATAAAATTGCGTGCTGTAGTTAGCATCTGGCGCATCGAGGCGCTAGTACTACTTTTAATTACACCTTTTTGGGCAATTTTTGGTTTATCTTCTTTAAAAACGCCGTTATTGTCTATGACACCGTTAACGACGCTTGGTTGATAAAGTTTACCACCGTTAACCACGGCGCTGAACGCTCGAGCCACCTGCAGCATGGTGGCGTCAAACCCTTGGCCAAAAGCCATATTAGAATAACGCACCGCATTACCTTCGGTTTGCTTGGGTGAAATGATTTCCCCTGGTACTTCATATAATTGAACACCTGTCATTTGGCCAAAACCAAAGTGATTGTGATAATAATCATAAATCGTATCGCGGCCAGCTCTGTTAAGATTACCGCCGTCAATCCGTTCAGCTACCGTAACAGCCCCGGTGTTTAATGAATAATTAAGCACCGTTTGCATACTAATATTACCCAGTACCCCTGTTAAGGCATTCTTAATAGTTGCGTCACCAACCTTAATTTCATCCGTATTATAGTAAGTTGATGCCGGAGTTACAGCACCAGTATCAATGCCCGTTGACATAATAAAGGTTTTGACTACCGAACCTGGTTCGTACGGGTCGCTAGTTACGGCATTTTGGAACACTTGTGCATCAGTCGCCTTGCTGTACTGCGATTGGTCATAGGTCGGTATATTGGCCATCGCCATAATTTTACCGCTATTAGGATCCATCACAATTACACTGCCGTTTTGAGCATGTGACTTCTGCAATCCCGCCGCTAAAGCTTTTTCGACGTAAGCTTGAACATTGCGATCAATCGTCAGCACCACATTATCACCATCTTTAGCTGGTTGATTAATATTTTTACTGCCGATAGTTAACGGCACCGAGCTGATGTCTGTCACCGACTCTAATAGCCCATCTGTGCCCCTTAACTGCTTGTTTAACGCCCCTTCTACGCCATACTGGCCTTCGCCATCATCATTTACAAACCCTAGCACCTGCGAGCCTAGACTGCCTTCAGGGTATACACGTTGGGTTGTTTCCTGAAAACCTATGCCAGCTAGTTGATATTTTTTGATTAATTCGGCCTGGGTACGCGATAATTTGGTGGCCAGTACTTGGTAACGAGTGTTGGTTTTGCTCAAGGCTGTTTTAACATCTGTTACCAAATTACCACCGGCAACTTTTTTTATCACATCTTCGGCTTTTTTAGGATTAGTTACCACCGATGGATCAGCAAATAGTGTGTAAATAGTCTCGTTCATCACTAGCTGTACCGGTTGAGTTTGGTCCATGGCATAAATAGTGCCCCGTTTGGCCGGTATAACTAGCCGCTTGATATATTCTTGATCGGCTTGTTTGACATACTTGTCGTGTTCAATAATCTGAATCTGGAACAATCGCACTATAATTATGCCCACAGCAATAAATAACAACAGGCCAAGCGTTCTAGCTCGGCTGCCTTGGTTATATTTAACTAGCATAGCGCCCCTATTCGCTTATATAGTTGACGCTGCTAGGTGTAGTCATAGCTTTGGCAGTTTCCGAATCCGTAATAGTGTTTAGCGCCGTTAACCTAGCATTTTCAACTTCTAAATCATCTTTTTGCTCGCTCAAGGTAGCTATCTGTTCATCGACTTTTTGGGCTTCATAATCATAATTCGTAATCTTGGCTGCTTGAGTTAAGTAGATTAAACCGAGTACTGTAATCACCAGGGCTACAAACACCGTGTGGGTCACAGGACCAAGTTTTATATTCGAACTATACTTAACTGTATTTTGGTTACGACTAAAAGATTTAGCGCGTCGAGATGAAAAATTGTTAGTTTGGTATCTTTGCATAATTATTTGTTTTTTATTTTGGTGGGCAGCCCTTTAAAGCTGCCCAAAGTTTTGCTACTTACTTAAAGTGAACCTTCACTTTCGTAGCTACAGATGCATTTTTAATTGCTATCTGTCTTGGCATAACTCCTCCTTTTTGTTTTTGTTTTGCTTAAGAATCGTTAGATTCTCGTAGCGGCTCTAAGCTTAGCGCTGCGAGCTCGCGGGTTATGATCATCATAATCTTCACCGCTGACTGGTTTACGATTTATAAGTTCAAATTCGGCTTCTAAGCCTTTTTTACTTTCTTGCTTAAAGTAGTTTTTTACAATTCTATCTTCTAAGCTATGAAAACTTATAACTCCTACTCTACCACCAGATTTTAATAGTTTGGGCATCAGTTTTAAGGCACTATCCAACTCGGTTAACTCGTCGTTTACAGCGATTCTAATAGCTTGAAAAAACTGTGTCGCTGGGTGAGTTTTTTGCCTTACATGCACCTGGCGACGGATTAAATCAGCTAACTGAGTGGTTGTTTCCAGAGGTCGTTGTTCGATAATTTTTGTTGCAACTAATTTAGCTAGTTTTGGCCGTATTTCGCCATATCGCATAAATATGCCGGCCAGTTTTAATTCTGACCAGTTATTAACAATATCGGCAGCACTTATAGCCTGCCTATCATCCATACGCATATCAAGCGGCGCTGGTTTGCTAAATGAAAAACCGCGCTCTGCCCTATCTAACTGTGGTGAAGAAACTCCAAGATCCATTAGTACTAAATCAAATTGCTGGTTGGTGTTTACTAGTTCTTTTATGGCGGCAGCAAAGCTGGCGTGTTTTAATGTTGCACCCTGCTTTTTTAAGTCAGTCAACGCCGCTATAGCGTGGCTGTCCCTATCCACCAACACGGTTTGTTGGTAATTATTGGTCATTTGTAGAATTCTTCTGGCATGCCCACCGTACCCAGCGGTTAAATCTAGGTAACTTTCACCCCGTTTCGGAGCTAAAAGTTCTAGAACTTTGTCTACTAGCACCGGTCTATGGAGTTGTTCATAATCGTTCATTTAAGGTTACCTACCTGATAGTTAAGCTGTTTGTTTTTATAATTTTTGTTTTAAAGGTATAAGTCGTGTTTAGGGTTACGCTAGGTAACCTATAACAGTTGAGAGACTTATGTGTACCAAACAGTTTGTTACAACTGTTCGTGTGAGGTGGAGTTTTTTGGAAGGTGTGTTTTAAAAAAGGTACACAGGTATTATTTTAAGTGTCAACCCATGAAATGTCCACTTGCCTAACTACCAGATGGCTAACCTCAAATAAACGGGCTGTTAAAGTACCAGATTGGTTTTTCGTGGTGTTTGTTTTCTCTTTTTGTCCACTGCTTTTAGTTTAGCGCTAAACTAAAAACTAAAGCAATAGTATTTTTTGTTTTTTGTATATTTGATTTCGTAATTTTTACACATTTTTGTGGAAAAACTAGCGGCACTACCACTTATCTAACAATCCACAGACTGTGGATAACTGTTGGCATAAATACAACGCTAATGGATTTTTTATCTATAATTTTGTCGTTTCTTATCATATTTCGTTAAATTACACTTACCGAACAAACCCAATAATGTTCCCTATCGATAACCTGCATATATGTCATGGTCTGACATCCTTTAGTAATATAACTACAGCTATGTAAAGATGCATTGATCATCATTACATTTCATAGTATGTGTTGACATGTATCGGAGTTATTGCGTACTACGGCTTGCATAACTAAACAAAGCATGCCATAGCATGCTCATAACTCCCGTATATGTTAGCCTATTTTTTAACTGTCATATCACTGTAGGCGCTAGCCAATTTAGCACCCTCGCTGATACCTAAAGCTTTCAGTGCTTCGGCTAAATCTGCCCTAACCCAGTTCAGATTATCATCTTTACTAACTGCACGTTCTAATTTTATATATTCCCCTAACCCTTTGGCCTTATCAAAACATAAGCTTATTGTGTCAGTAATATCCACCCTTTGGCGCTGTTTGTCGACTTCTGCAACGAGTTTGTAGCCTAGGCCATGAATAATCCTGACTGTCTGCTCATAATTCGTTACACTAGTTGTGTAATTTAACAGCGTGCTGTCATTCGCAGAAAACTGCCGATAAATCAAATAGTAGCTCTGTAGGCCGTCAGGGCTCGTTTCTGTCCGTACAATTAGCTTTTTATCTGGTTGTGTGCCCCTAAACACCCTATCGTGTTGCAAAATAGTGTCACTTAACTTTAGGCCTGCCTGTTGCAAAGCGCTCAA
This sequence comes from Candidatus Saccharimonadota bacterium, assembly GCA_009778675.1. GTDB lineage: Bacteria > Patescibacteriota > Saccharimonadia > Saccharimonadales > Saccharimonadaceae > WRFU01. Next base: position 17,512 of record WRFU01000013.1, on the reverse strand, counting down.
AAACTCAATTTTTTCGTTTAGCTCAACTTTTACATTTACCGTGCGCATTACAGCCTTGCCCCTTTCCTAGCCTTGTTGGCCCACTCATCGGCTAATTCGTTATACTCATTGTCGTTGTGCCCACGAACCCACACTAATTCAACATCTGAATCTTGGTACAATCCATATAATTTTTTAACCAAATCTAAATTCTGAATTTCACCCTTGGTTTTTTTGTGCCAGTCATTTGCTCGCCAACCAGCTGCCCATTTAGTCAGCACGTTAATCCAAAACTCGCTATCGGTGTGAATCTTGCATTTTTCACCTTTAGCTTGCCCCATGGCGGCTGCTAGGGCGCAGGCTTCCATACGAATATTCGTAGTTTCACCTGGCTCGCTGCCTAGTGCTACTGGTTTACCACCAGCAATCACCGCGTAGCCACCCGGCCCGGGGTTAGGGCTAGCACTGCCATCTGTCCAAAATTCTAACATTATAGTTCCTCTATTTTGACGCGTTCTTGTTTGGTCGTATCACGATTTCTAACTGTTACTGTGCCATCTTCTAACGTTGTGAAATCCACAACAATATACTTTGGTACACCAATTTCATCAGCTCGACGATAGCGTTTACCAATGTTACCGTTATCATCCCACAATACTTTGCTGTACTTCTGTTTAACTTTTGTATACACTTGGCGGGCTTTGGCCACTAATTCTGGCCTATTCTTTAGCAGCGGTGCTACCGCTAACTTGTACGGTGCTAGATGTTCGGGCAATTTTAGCACAGTGCGTTTTTCGCCCCCTATTTCATCCACGATGTAAGCATTCGCCAATACCGCCATCAAACTACGCCCCACCCCAAAAGTTGGTTCTATCACGTGCGGTATAAACGGTTCGCTACCATCTTTGGGCTTATATTCCATATTCTTACCAGTCGCCTCTTGGTGACCTTTTAGATCAAAATCGGTACGATACGCCAGACCATAAAGTTCTTTACGCCCAAATGGAAAATCAAACTCAAAATCTACCGTGCGCTTGCTATAGTGCGCGCGGTCTTCTTTTGGTACTTCTAGTTCGTGGATCTTATTGGCTGGCAGTTCTAGAACTTTTTCGCACCAATCATGCATTAGCAAACGCCATTTTTCGAATTCTTCTTCCCAGGTGTCTGGCTTAATAAAGTATTCAAATTCGGCAATTTCAAACTCGCGCGCCCTAAAAATAAAATCACGCGGACTAATTTCGTTGCGAAAAGCCGTGCCCATTTGAGCAATTCCAAACGGTATATTAGGGTAAAAACTATCTACAATATTACGAAAATTCGTGAACATCCCCTGGGCAGTTTCGCCGCGCAAATATACCTGACTTTTTTCGTCTTCAACCGAACCCACCGAGGTTTTAAATAGCATATTAAACTGTGCTGCGTTACCAAGTGCATTGCCATCGGGACTTTTTATGCCCTTTTCTTTGATAGTTGCCACCATTTGTTCCAGACTCATGCTAGCGGTGTGTTCTATACCGGCATCTTCTAACAAATGGTCTAGGCGATAACGTTTTTTGGTCTTAATGTCTTCGATCAACGGGTCAGCAAAACCGGCCACGTGACCACTAGTTTCCCAGACTTGCGGATGCATCAAAATCGCCGATTCAATTGGGTACATATCGTCACGATTATTAACAAAAAAATCCCACCAGGCAGTCATAATATTGCGTTTTAACGCTACACCTAGTGGGCCATAGTCCCACGTGCCCGCCAAACCGCCATAAATATCACTACCCTGATAAATAAACCCGCGGCGCTTGCACAAGCTAACAATATCATCGAGTGAAACCTCCTTTTGCATGTATCAATTGTAGCACAAGTACTAGATATAATCATAAGATCTCAACAGCTTGGTCAGATAAACAGTTAGTATTTTACCAACTACCATTCTCAACTTTAGTGTCTAGCAAGTCTTGTATCAAAACGTCCTCTTCGCCAGGAGAATATTCCTTGTCACCGTTCATCATTGATTGGCGCACATGTGTATTATACAATTCTACAGTCATTGGTGTAAGCAAATATGAAAAACCATTTTGTGGTGCAGAGAACTTTATTGCTCCATCATCATCAATCGATAAATCCGCGGCTTTAAAGCCGCACTGGCGCATAGTGTCAAACCAAACTACATCAACATTGCCATTGCCATTCTTTTGATTACGAACATAAACATCTATGGCCACTAAAGCTACCGGATCTTTCTGTATATTTGAGTCTGGGTCAAGCGCTATTGAATCCACATAATAAGCGGGAAATTTCGTTTTTTCGTATTTATATTCTTGTTCTGAGCTATTGCCGATATTTTCTGGGTTGCTGATATGATTCATAGTGTATCCTTTCAATTATTATACTACTTACTCTGGGTGTGACAAATTAATAATATCTTGACGTCGATTAGCAATCACGATTACCTCTTCTATACCCTTTCCATAGAATTCGGTGATTCCGGCAGAACGCAAGGCGCTTAGAGCTTTGTCACGATGCTCTTCATCTGACACCATAACGGCACAGATCATCTCTGGGCTGATACCAGACTGAAATAGCTGTTCGTTATAATCCATGGTTTGGAATCCGGTTGTGGACATGTTGTTTAAAAGTTCATCTGGTGACAAACGCTTAGACATATTATCCTCATCAGCGCGGCCATAAGCATTAAAATCATGCGTGTGCCAGTCGGTTCTTTCAGCAAGTTTTGGGCTCAACACAAGAAAAGCCTCGCTTGGCCACAATTCATCATCTTGTAAGTTGCCTCCCGCGATCATACGTGTAAAAGCCGCGTCGGCTCCACCATATTTCAAGTCAGCAATACTACCCTTACCGTGCGCTGTTATACCACGTTCAAATCTTCCGGTTGTGCAACTAATACCGCCCCTAAGTATGGAAGCAATCTGATCAAGCGACGCCAACTGATGGAAAAAAGCGAATTTACCATATTTAGTTTCATATTCATCGGCCTTGCCAGTCTCAACAATAGTACTATAACCATCAAAAACCTCCTCATAATGTAAATCGTCCATTGGAATCTCCTGGTTATCGGCTGACAGCTTATGATGCCAATTGTAGAGTGCAGTCTCATGTTGTGCAATAGCTTCCGGGCTAGGTGGTGCAAAAGCGCTTTCCACTCCAAGCTGATCATGCAGGGCACTGTCAAGCAAACTGGCAACTGATTCAAGTGGTACTCCAACTGGCAGATCTATGACTACTTGCCCATCTAAAGTGCGAAAAAGCATTGATTCGTATCCTTTTTTTGTATCTGGCAAGTCTGGCGCCTCAATGGTTCTTTGTAATTTCTCAGACCAGCCGGCATATTTTAACACATCCGCATCACTTAAGCCGGCTTGTAATCTATCGGCTCGAGAACTCGATATAGTCATTTGGACACCGTCAGCCCCTAAATCTATAACATTACCCTTACCAACTGGTACTTCCCCACATAGCATGTCTTGCTTACCTCGTGTAGTTATATCGCCATTTGCAATTTTTGCCGACACCTCGTCATATGTATCAGCTGAGAGTCTGAAATACATTTTGGCGCTACCATCTGGAAGGCGGATAATATTATATTGCTGGTTCTTAATATGGTCTGCATCACCTATAATAGTTTCCTGAGGAAACGCTTTTCCAATTTGTTGTTTCTCAAACAATAAAGATAAAGATTCGGCCAAATATTTAGCGCTTGGCTCAGGCTCGTGTTCCTTATACTCGTGTCTTTCGGCATAATCAATGTCTTTTGCAACCGCCTCTGCTATTGATACATCACCAGCCTCAGCTAACGCTATTACTCCATCTGCTGCGTCTTTTAAATGATCATCATTTACAAGTTTAACAATTGGGTTCTTGGTGCGATTGTCATCCAACTTATCATCGACCGTTTCTACTTCGGCTGACACAACCGCTTCTACTGCTTCCGCTGAACCACTGCCACTCTCAGTTATGGTTTGTTCAGCCATATCAGTCAAAAATTCACCTGTTGCACGGTTGATATCGATCTCGCTACCTGTGAAGCGCTGTTTAAAACGGTTTTTAATATCTGCTATCTTTTCATGAACCCGATTCAAGAACGGTGATTCAAGCGATTCACCGTTCTTTTTAGAATCCAAGGCGTCAACGCTTTCAGTGGTATGAATCTGTTCATGACCCATAATTAACTATTTTTCCTGATATTCGGAATTTGGGATATAACCAGCAAAATCGTTTTGGCTCAAAATATAGCAATTATTTGGACCGCTTTTCACAAAGTAACAATCAAAGTTGCCATCTTGCGTGCCGCCCCACGGCGCATCAATTTGCACCTGCCTGTCGGTGTCGTTTTGAATAACTGGGCGTGGTTCAATCGTGCCTTCGCTGTAACCTTTTGGCCGCATTGCCTTGCCAGCTAATTTACCTTCGCCAAAATTGTAGCCATCCATAGCATCGCCTTCACCTACTGGTTCGTAAAGCTTAGCGATTTTTTCAGCGTCTTTCTGTACAAAATTGTTAAGCGGTTCGCCTTCGTGCCAAACCGGGTTAGTAACTATAAAGTTACCTGGTTCTAATACGTAGGTATTTTCGACTTCGGGCACACGGGTAACTTGGCCTTCTGCGTCTTTGTGCTGATTCACTACCATAGTGGTCAGAATATAGTCGCCACTAGCATTTTTTGTTACGCCTTTATCAGCGTAGGCATCGCTTTCCAACCCTTCGGCCGTGACTTCTTCAACCATAACTGGTGAGGTCTTAACAAATAATTCAGCATTTTCGAATTTTTCGGTATATTCTGGCGTGTTTAGATCAACATGCAACCTTTCGTCTAATTGTTCTTGCTGCTCTGGTGCTGCTTCACCTGCCATGATAGCTTTTTGGGCATCCGTTGGTTCTGGCAGTTTGTTATTCGAGGCAGTTTCTTCCTCTTCACTGTGATTTTTTGGTATTTCTGCGTTTGTCATTTTTATTTTCCTTTTGTTTATATTATTTTTCGCTACCACGCGCTATTGCGATTTTTTCTGCTACGCGAGCCATTCTTTCTACTGAACCTTTTTTTAGTTTCAAAGCAACGTCAGGGTAGACAAGACGGAGTTTACTATCCTCTGGGGTAATACCATATGGGCCAGCTTCACATATTTCGTCATGATACCGGCTTAATTGCTGATCGTATTCTGCTGCCTTACCTTCAAGTTTTTGGGCTGCCTTAGCCATAAATGGTATTTTTTCCGGGTTTGTCATTTTTGTTTTTCCTTGCATATCTTTGCTAAGACTCAACCCAATCAGATGGTATTATTGGGTAGTTATCAGGATCACCACCCATCGCTGCAGCCCGCCTTATCGTACCAGCCATTCTGTTACCTAATTCTCTCAGACCGTATTCGCCCCACTTAGTAGTTGGTTCGTATGTTGCTTCAAAAGCGTCCTTAGCAATAATGTACCTGTCTTTGCTTAAAGAATAAGGTTTCTTTGGATCATAAAGGGCGGCAATCATACAGTCGGCGTCACCGCGCTGTAATTCGCCCCAAGGTGCCACAATTTCAATTGGTTTGCCCGTATCATTTTGCATAATACGTGCCTTACCATTGGCACGATATTCACCGTCTTTATCGGTAGTTTCGTATCGTTTGTCAAAAGTGTCTTTGTCTAACACATAACGTTCGCCACTGGGATTAGTTACAATTACTTGGCCAGGCTCAGCTGTTTGTCGAGTTTCTTCGTTGTCACCTATCATGGTTACGACTTCTTGTGGTTTATCGACAAATTCTGCTTCGACCGTACCAGACTTCTGGTAAATATCTGCGTCCTTAAATGCTTCAACATAGTGTTTATCGCTTAAATCAATTTGTTCAAAAGCTTTTTTACCAGCTTCTGCTTGTGGCAAAATGTCCATCTTGCCACTAGCTGGTTTCGACTCTTTTTCGCCGTTGTCTGTCAGTTTATTTAGGTTTGCCATTTTTATTCTCCTTTGTTTACTTTTATTCTTACTGGCATTTTTTGTTCAGGAAAACAAAAAATGCGTACATGTACGCATTTTTTGTTCAGGAAAACAAAAAATGCGTACATGTACGCATACTGCAATAGTATAGCTACATGCCTATACTATCAGTATAGCACACTATATTTAAAAAATCAAGCTAAAATTCAGGTTCTAATCAGGTGTTACATGCCAACTAGGCAATTATCGTATAAAAATTGTTGTAGAGCTACACCAGAAGCAGTATCATAATACTCTGTTAACAACTGATTAAACTCTAGCAAATCTTCTTCTTTCACTATTAATACCCCTGCTCCATTCGCTATTAGCACTTTATTGGCCACAATAGTAGCGGTACGCTTGTTGCCATCCCAAAAAAGTTGTGAACGCATAATGTAAAGCATGATGTCTAGTGCCTGTTTGGTGGCCGAACCTTGTGCAAATATATTGGCTAAGTCCTTTTCAACATCTTTATGGGCTGGGATTGGCGGTTTATGTTTAGTACCCGCAATACCAATTTCGCCAGTGCGTAATTTGCCCCATTCTAGTGACTGATTACGGCTGACATATCCGTTAATTTTGCAAATAAAGTCAAGGCTAAGCGGCACATTAATATCACTTAAGACAAATCGCCAAGCATCACGCAAGTTTAAAATCACCGTGATATCATCTAGTTTCACACCCGCCACGTTTACACCATCAATAATAGTCTGAGTTTCAGGGAAAGTAGCATTCACGCCTTCTAGCTTGGCACTGCCATAAATACTCGCAACCAATAATTTTTTGGCCAAGAAAGTATTCTGTTTTAAAGATAAATAAAACTTATTGTTCATGGTTTAATTGTAGCAAGAGTGAACCCTAGATGCTACCCCAATACTTAGCAGCGATGGAAACTGTTAAAAGCGAGTCTTAAAGATTGGCGGCTTCTTGTCTTAGTTGTTCGGCTTTACTAAGTCGAGATCGATATTTAGTAGTTATACTAGAATAATTTTCATTGAGATTACGGGTAGGACGATATTGCATCCAATTAGCAAGCTTGGCTAATTTAGAGCTAGTCGGATCATAATTCGGACCATGTTCCCATTTCTCATACATTTTTTCAGCATCAGCTTGAGTATTATCGGCTTCAGCCAAAAGTTGAGCCTTACGCTCTGCTTTCTCGTCATCTGTTAGAGGGGGGGGCAAAGTCTCGGCTGAAGATTCAGCCGCATCATTTTGATAACTAGCTTCGACTGCTTCTTCGGCTTGCTCTAAATTCACAGGTTCGTCTGGTGCTTCTGCTTCAGTTTCTTCTGGTTTAGCTAATTCACCAGCTTCAGATTCTGGCAATATTGGAACTTCGCCACTGCCACTTAAGTGCTGCTCATCTTCGGGATTAATTTGGGACTGCTCTTTTTCTTTATCTATATCTGACATTTTAGTTTTTCTTTCTGTTATGTGATAACATAGTCTATACTTTCAGTGTAGCACAGATTGTATAGTATGTCAATAGCGCTACTATATTTTAGCACTTATTTGTGCCAGGCGTAAGATTTCTGGTAACAATTCTTTTATGCCTACAATTTTTTGTACCATTTTTATGTCGTTTATCTGCATTATGCGCAGTAATTTTATGTGATCGGCGGTGATGTTACCAGCGGCTGATTGCACAAAGGCGTTATTTTCGACATCGTATAGATAGTTGGTGTTGGCTTGTAATTTCTCACCATTTACATCTGTTAAAACATTTAGGCTTTCGCCCATAATTTTACTTAGACGCAGGTAAAACCAGGCTTGGATTAAGGCCAGATCAGATCCTGAAACAAGTTCAGGATGACGGGAGGAGGGGTTAGGATGATGAGGGGAAGATCCAGACTGATGTGATGGTTGATCTAGCGCTTGCAATGTAGAGTTTAGCAGTTCAAAAAAGTCAGGATCTTCTAGCATTTCGCTGCTGCGAGTAATTCGTTTTAACGCATCGTAACCAAACTGTAGTTTATCGTAATCTTCTAAAATATGTCCGTAAAATGTAATTAGTCGCGCCGAGGTCAAAATGTCCAGTTCCCCCCGACCGCTATGCCAAGTTATGTCGCTTAACGAAAAAACTTCGATGCCACCGGCTAGTTTACTTTTTTCTTTGCGTGCACCGCGCACCATTAAACTTTTTTTGCCTTCGGGGGTAATTACCTGAATTATGCGATCGGCTTCGCCATAATTGGTACGCTTTAACACTAAGCATTTAGTTCGTGAGTTCATGCACCGCCTGTCTTAAATCATCCACGCTCATGGTGGTTTTGTCGATAATGTAGCTTATGTTGTAGCCTTGCAACTGGCCGCCTAGCTCGCTGGCTAAATTACTACAAACTATAATTGGGATTTTAGCGGTGTCGGTATATGATTGTAGTTCGTTTAGCAGCGCAAAACCGCTAGGGCCATCTAACATCAAATCTAAAACTATACAGCTTGGCAGGTTTTTATCTATAGCCGCCATGGCGTCGATACCATTGCTAAAAACCCGCACGTCATAGCCATTTAGCAACCTTTTATAGTGAAGAGCCAACAAATCATCATCTTCTACTACATAGATACGCTTCATAGTAAACTCAATTGGGTTGATTTTTGTAGGTCGATGTAGAACGTCGTGCCATCACGATGGCGGATTGCGCCTAAATTAGCGCCCATGACTTTGGCAAACCGGCCAGCGATAAATAGCCCCAGACCGCTGCTGCCGGGTCGGCTACTAATTTGTTGCGGATAAACGTTGGCATTTTTTACGGCGCGCCAGGTCTTGATCGGTAGGCTTGGACCAAAGTCACGTACCGCTACCCGCACGCAGTTACCCGCAGTTTTGACTGTTAACTGTGATGTGTAATCGCTATCGGAATAATGCAGGGCGTTATCGCAAAAATTATAGATTACGCTGCTTAGTAGTTCGGGGTTAGCTACAGCCAGTTTTGGCTTGGTACTAGCTGTATAATTTAGTTTTTTATGTTTAAGTTTTGCGCTTGTACGCAGTTCATACAACACTTCGTCACAAATTTTATAGGGGTTAATTGGTTCTAGCTCGAACATAGCATCCTGCAAACGAGCTATTTTGGTAAGGTCATTTACTAAGTGCAGCCCCCGTTCACTAGTTAGATTTATTTGTTGAGCGATTTGTTTTAGTTCATTAGATTCTAGGTTATCATCTAGGTATAACGCCAGTTGCCGCATCAAACTAAGTGGCGATTTTAGTTCGTGAGCGACCGCTATAAGCGAAGAATCTACATCAAACAAACCACCATCACTATTCATACATCTATTTTACGAAAAGCGCAGCGAAAGTAAAAGCTAAACCAATTTAGTAGTTAAATTTTACAGTTTTAATTAAAGCGTCAAAATCAGTTTTGAAAGTTTCGGCATCGGTACGAATAGTCGCTGTTTTGTCACGTATTTTAAGCAAAACTATCGAACCACGCATATCTTTGTAGACTATGCCGTCCAAGCGTGTAGCTTGCGTACCGCCAACAGTTATAGCGCTCGAACGTAAATCGCCTTTTTTGATAGCGCTTTCGTAAGTTTTTAATACCGTATCAAAACTTTTTTCTTCGATCAATAGCCTTAACGCAAAAATCTGATCGCTACTAACCGGTGGTACAAGGACTGGGTTTAAGTAGGCTTCGTAAGTGCCGCCGTTAGAAGCGTCTTTTGCAACATATACACTCCAGGTTTTAGGATACATAAAACTTAAACGGCCATAATCATCAGGGCCAACAAATTCACGATTTGGTTCTTTTTCACGCTGAACAAACTTAGCTTCTAGCTGCTGTGCTTGTTCTTTTTTGGCTAACGCCACGGCTTCATTGATTTTACCATCTACATTAGTTTTTTGGTCGGAATACTGCACATATAGCCAAACACCTAGGCCGGCTAACACCGCCAGCAACACACTCATCACAATAACCACAATTAACAAAATATTAACTTCACCTGAACGATATTTTTTCATAGTATCCATTATATTTATGCTTTTTATGATTGTAAAGGCTATACTAATCAATACTAAAATCTTTTGCTAGTTGTTCAACCTTATTTTTCATGTTTCCTAACTGTTTTTCTAGCGATTTAGATGATTCTATCACCTCTTCGTAACGCTTTAGAGCCTCGTCTAACTTAAAATCTTCACCATAAAACCAGTCAATTTTTTGCTTTAAATCATCTAGCTGTTTAGCGACAGATTTATTTTCTTTTTGTGACATTTTTTACCTCCGCTGTTATTAATTTATCATATGTTGTTATATTTACAACGCCACCTGACACAACCGAACCGGTAAGCAAGGCGTAGCCACGTTTTAGGGTATTTTCTGGATTCAACTGTTCTGCTAGCCGAATTTGTTGTTTAACATAATCTAACTTTACATTTAACTGCTGGGTCATATATTGCCCTAATTCACCAATATCGGCACGTAGTTCGGTTCTTTTGCTATCAATTGCTTTAGCTATAACCTCTGTTAATCTTACTGTCGCGTGGTTGACAAAAGCCATTTCGGTATTTTTATCATGGGTGATTAACTGCGCAGCGTTACTTGGTGTGCTAGCCACCTTATCTGCTACCAGGTCGGCTAAAGTTTCATCCGTCTCGTGGCCGATACCTGTTATGACTGGTAGCCTACTCGCTGCCACCGCTCGGACTAATAGTTCATCATTAAACGCCGCCAAATCTTGTTTGCTGCCACCACCGCGGATTAAAACCAACACATCGGCTAAATTAGGTTGGGCGTTAAAATAGCCCATAGCTTTGATAATTTGATCGGCTGCCCCTTCGCCTTGTACCTGAACATGTGCTAACTGTATTTCTAGCCCACCCCAACGCTCGTTTAGAATCTTAATAAAATCGGCGTAACCGGCGGCATCCTTGCTACTTACTACCGCAATTTTTACGATTTCATCTGGCAACGGCCGCTTACGACTAATGTCGAATAGGCCTTCTTTGGTTAATTTTTGCCGCAAAAGTTCTAGACTTTTTTTAATATCACCTTCACCACTCAAACTAAAATTATCAACAGTTAAGCTAAATTTACCCCATTGGGTCAGTTTTGGCCGAGCTTGTACCACAACTTTCATCCCATCTTGCAGCGGCGTGCGCATTTGCCATAACATCATAAAGCAACCCACACTAGCTGTAGCATCTTTAAGGTCAAAAAACACATATTTACCCTGATTAACCTTAAAACCGCTCACCTCGCCTTCAACCTGCACACTGGGGTAGGCATATTCTAGCATCTGGTTAGTCACAGCCACAAATTGGCTAACACTTAATTTTGGAGTCATATAGATATTTTAACAAAAAATAGAATGGAGGGGATACAATATCCCCTCCGTCCGTTATCTGTGTGCGTTTTAACACGTGTCTATACGGCTTCTCCTTCAATAGCTTGTCGATATTCATCAACATGCCATCGCTGATATATATAATCTATAGCAGCAGCAGTTGTTGCATCGATGGCATTTAAGCTGAATACTTTGTTTACGATCAAGAATCGCTTTTTATCGGTAAGCTCATTGATAATTTGTGCCATAAGTATAGCCATTTTTCGCTGTCTGGCTTCGGCCATTTGGTTACCAGTCTCCACATTTGGCCCATTTATACTCCTGAACTCTTTATACCCTCTGTCAAACACACTTTCGTCGTCTTCGTACAACATATCGTACAATAAAGACTTTTCTCCGTGTTGCACAGATGTCATATATGCCGCCAAAGCCACCTTGTTTTTGAGTGTCATATTGGCCAATATAGCAGCGGTTCTATCCTCTGGTGTCATGTACACGCACCCCCTTTCATTTTCGAGATAACGTATGTCTAGATTATCATATGCTGTACATAATGTCAAGAGGCAGCACATTTTTTATTTTTTGCTGCCTCTTATTTACTCAGTAAGTTTACTTTTTACTTACCTATACGATCGCGATAGTCCAGCATATATTGATGCCGGTCTTCCGGCGTCAAGTCAGTTAGATCGACGCCATCTGGCGACCAGTATCTAGTAGTTGATTCTGCAGATTTCAAATCGGCTTTTTCCGGCATTGCACTCTTTACGAAATCGTCAGCTGCGTCAGTAAGTTTACGACCAATCTTCCTAGTTGAAGCTCGCGCAGCTTTGTCGATAGATTCATCTAGCGCACCTTGGGCTTCTTCACTCGCGTATTTCTCTGCAAATGGGCCTTCACCTTGATTAGGGAAGACTGATTTTACCATATTTTGAGCTTCTTGCATAGAGTCTGGATTTAACCCATGCTCTGCAAAGTGACTATCTGCATATTCTGTAACTTCTTGTGCTGGTTCCATTTCTGGTTTTTTCATTTTGGATTCCTTTGTTTATTTTTACATTCTTTATAGAACTCAGTTTAGCACAGATACGCCTAAAAGTCAATAGCAATAACCATCTTTTGCGTTGATTAGTAGTAAATTGTACAATATCATATCTGTTTTATGCTACAATTAGCCTATGTTTATTGCGATTCTTGGTCGGCAGCCCAAATTAGGTTTAGCAGAGCTTGAACAAGTTTTTGGTTCAAGCAATATTACTCTGCTTACACCAGATATTGCCCAAATTACCGGTAGTGATTTAAATATTACGCGGTTAGGTGGTACAAAAAAGGCTGGCAAAATTATTGCCAAAAATAATAGTTTTAACACCAATTTCATAGAAAAAACCGCCTTAAACCACATTGCTAATTTAAGTGGCAAAATTACCTTAGGCCTGAGCGCTTACAACATTCGTCTAACCGCTAAAGATTTACAAGAAATCGGTCTACAAATAAAAAATAGGCTAAAAAAACAGGGGCAAAGCCTGCGTTTAGTGCCACAAAACACGCCAGAACTTAATACCGCTACTTCGCACCACAACAAATTGGGTTTAAATCCTAATAAAATTGAGCTATTGATTGTGCAATCTACCACAGGTGAACTGGTGATTGCCACTAGCACTGGCGCCCAAAATATTACAGCTTACGCCCAGCGTGATCAAAATCGCCCTGCGCGTGACGCCTATATCGGTATGTTACCACCAAAATTAGCCCAAATAATGATAAATCTAGCTACTCGAGAATCACAAAGTGTTACTTCGGGCGAATCCGAGTTACGACGAGTTTTCAGTGACGACACCCGCAACGGCGGGCTGGCGGAGCGGCCCAAAGCAACACTTTGTGATTCTCGGGTATCATTTAGAATCCTCGATCCCTTTTGTGGTACTGGCGTGTTACTGCAAGAAGCCCTACTGATGGGGTTTACGGCCTATGGTAGCGACATTTCACCAAAAATGGTCGAATATACAACTAAAAACCTAGAATGGCTCACAAGTCGGCGTAGAGGCTACAACTGGCAAATTGAGCTCGGTGATGCTACGAATTACACTTGGCAAGCCCCTATCAGTGCCGTTGCCAGTGAAATTTACCTTGGTCACCCGCTTAGCAAAGCGCCGGCATCGGCCAAATTAAACGCGCTCAAGCAAGAATGTCGTAGTATTTTAGTTGATTTTTTAACAAATCTAGCACCCCAGATTACCACTGGTACTCCCCTATGTCTAGCTATTCCAGCCTGGCAAATCGCACCTGGCAAGTTTGAGCGGCTAGATATACTTGACTCCCTAGCACAACTAGGCTACAATCTTACAGAGTTAAAGCACGTCAAACAATCAGACTTAATCTATTACCGGAAAGACCAGATTGTCGGGCGGCAATTACTAGTGTTAACAAGGAGTTAAACCAATATGTCACATGTCAAAGCTGGTGGTTCAAGCAAAAATGTCCACAACAATGCAGGCCGACGCCTAGGTGTTAAGCGGGCTGGTGGCCAAAACGTTAAAAAAGGTGAAGTTTTAGTGCGTCAGACTGGTTCAACTAAAATTGCCGGCCAAGGTACTTATTTAAGCCGTAATTACACCATTCATGCCGCTCAAGATGGTACTGTCAGCTTCAAAAAAGTTCGTAAAACCCACTTTTCGGGCAAAACTGTGCCCCGCACGCAAGTTATTGTTAAATAGCGGCGTTGTATTCTTGTAGTTACTTTTTTGTCGTTTATAACAACCTTAAATTTCAAAAATCTATATTCTTGACGCACCCGACAGGTTCGTCCTGTAGGACGGTTCTGCCGGAGTGCCAATGTATGAGGTTTTTGTAATTTATGGACGACAAAAAAGTAACTACAAGAATACAACGCTGCTAGAGCAAAATGCAACTATTTACTGATCGAGGCCTAGATGGTGCTTAATTCGTTCTACCACATCACCAATTACAACTTGCGATTTGACTAAATAATCATCTACCCCTAGCGATTCAGCCCGTTCTTTATCTTTTGGCTGGCTTAGGGCAGTTAACATCACTACTGTGATATTCATGGTCTCTGGGGTGTTTTTTAAGATGTCCAATACATCAAAACCGCTAATCTTCGGCATCATAGCATCTAACAAAATAAGATCTGGGCGGTAGTCTACAGCGGTAGATAGTGCTTCTTCGCCGTTATGAACCTCTTTGACATCAAAACCTTCCATTTCTAGGCGTGTTCGGTAGACACCAGCTAGCGCTATATCATCTTCTACTAGTAGAATTTTCTTTTTTACGTCCATCTGCCCCTATTATACACCATGCCGCAGGTTATGTGACATTTTTGCGATCTACACCTACTACCCCTAATATACCAGCGCCGACATGTTGTTTTTGATCATCGTCCAAAGAAGCTTCTTTTTCCAATGCAGCGATATAACCATAAACATCAATGTCGTGTACCCGCTCGGTAGCCTGCATGATTTTATGCAGCGTAGATCCGGAGTGTTTTGTACTAGCGGTAAGTGGTACATTCTTTTTGGAATAAAAACTACGTGTTTCTATAAATAGGGTTTTAAGATGTTCATCGATTGGTTCGATTAAGGATAGCTGATCACGGAGACGCTTTTCTTTGATTGGTATGTTTTTACTATTAAGATCCATTTTAAGATTCTCTTTTATAGCATAGGACTGGGCGGCCATCTCTGTTACAATGTCCATGTTAATCTTATTTTCTTTCTTTAACAAATCTTTCGAGTCTAGCGCAAAATGGATCTCTTTTAGGCGTTCCGCCATAATATGTAGGCAATCTTCGTCAACATCCGTGCCTATGGTAAAATGTGGTGTTTCGCCCAAAGCGCCGCACCGGTTAATCTTGTGATTCTTATCATAAAAATAGTCACAATAAGCAAAGCTACGACTCAATTTTTGGTCTAGTTTATCATCTTGATGGCTGGAGGTCACATCGATTGTAATTGGCCTTTTTGATTCAACAAAAGCTACGACATCAACATGATTAATAACATCATCGTAGTCAGACGCTAAATAAGCAATTGTCTCACTATCTTTCTCACAATCTTTTGTATCTAGCCACCCAGTAGTTACTCTGTTTTGCAAAAACGCCTCAAGCGCCTTAGCTTTTTGATAATTATCAATCATATTTTTGTATTCCATTGGGTCATGGGTTCTTAAAGCTTCGTCTTTTTGCTTAAACCCTTGCTTCACTTCATGATAACGCCTGAAGTCTTCGCCGAGTCTATCTGGATGATAACCACTATTTGAGATGGCGTCCGACCGCCGACCTTTTACTAAACCATAGCTTATCTGGTTTTGCTCAGCTGCTTTGGTTAAACGATCAAGATCAGACAGTTCTGCTTTTTGATCTATCTCACTTTCTGAACTATGGTTGCCTGGGTTATACATATTTTTATTTTAATTACCTATTTTTTTAGTGTAGCACACTATTATATAAAAGTCAATAGAAAAACGCGCAGCCTTAAAGATGCGCGCTTTTCGGTAGTAATTGTGTAGAATAAAGGGCATTATTTTCGATACTTTAGTATAACCCCGATCAGCTCCTTAATCGTATTGCCCACGAATTGTGGGTTAAAACCCCGGACTTTAGAATTGACTTTCAATTCCACAATCCCGTTATATATGGTCTTCAAGGCATCATCCGACAAAATTAGAGCTTGTTCGCTCGATGCCCAAATCATTACCGGCCATTCTTGCGCCTCGATAAACAAGCCATCTTGATCTATTACATTGGTCGAAGAGTCAAATTCTAGTCGGACAGAAACAACACAACCATTGGTCGCCGTCGACGCTAATACAGAAACTACGTTTCTATAGGACGGGTTAACCGCCAGGGCGTTAATAACCTCAAGCAAACGTGATTCGTTATTCGCCACAATAATCACCACCTTTCAATGTTCGACTGACCCCTATTAGTCAGTTGGATAAGTTATAATAGCATAGACCGTTGTGATTTGTCAATAGCGATAAGCTATTTTAGCAATTCTAGAGCTTTATTTAGTTGTTTATCATTGCCCTTGTTGATATCATCAAAAGTTAGTTTGACCTCTATATTTGGCTTGATGCCACCCTTGTCGCCCACATTTATGTTACCTGGCAAATACCAGCGGGCAATAGTTACTTTTAGTAGTCCGCCGCCACTAGTATCGAACGTGCTTTGCATACTACCCTTGCCAAAGGTAGTTTCGCCTACCAGGGTAGCTACCTTGTAATGTTGCAGCGCACCAGCCACCATTTCACTGGCGCTAGCGGTTGAACCATCAACCAATACCACGGTTTTGACACCTTTCAGCGGCGCGTCGTCGTTGGCCTTGGTTTCGTCTAATACACTACCTTGGGATTTTTCGGTAAATAGCAGGCTATTTGTTAGCCATAGGCTTAGGACTTCTTGCGCTCCTGTTACGTAGCCACCACCGTTACCACGCAAGTCTACAATAACCTTGTTTACGCCTTTGGCCTTGATACTTTTAGCCGCATCGTAGGCCAAATCGCCAGTTTGTTGATCAAAACGAGTAATCCGCATAATAGCGACGTTACCGTTATAAGTTACATCGACACTGGGGTTATTGATCTGTTCGCGTACCATCGTAAAGTCTTTTTGGTCATTACCCCGCATAACCGTTAGTTTGACAGAAGTACCAGCATCGCCACGGACTTTTTGCGACACAGCTTCGGCGGTCAAAGATGTTACGTCTTCGTCATTGACTTTTAGCACTATATCGCCGGCTAAAACACCGGCTTTTTGTGCTGGGTTGTCGGCCAGAGTACGCACAATCACTACTTTATCGTTACGAACACCTATTTCTACACCTATACCAGCGCCAACATCGCCTTCTAGGTCTTTTTTAAAGTCAGCCGCTTCTGTTTTATCTAGATATACCGTATAATCATCGCCTGCCCCAGCTACCATGCCCTTTTTGGCACCTTCGATAAGCTTGTTGTTGTCTAGTTTGCCATCAAAATTATCTTTTAAGGTATCATAGACTTCGTTTAGGGCGCTAAAATCTGGCCGGCTAGAGACCGACATGCCCAAATTAGGGCCAATTATACCAATAATTTCATCTTTGCGAGTGCCAGCTACAAAGCTCACTACAATAGCTACCGCCAGCACGATCAAGAAATTGGCGATCGAAATCGACTTCGGCCGATGAGGTGTCGGCACTGGCATACCTTCATTTTGCATATGGTTTAGTATAGCGCAAATCTGCTATGAATACTATTCAGTTACACCAAGTTCAATGCGTT
>WRFU01000012.1 GCA_009778675.1 Candidatus Saccharimonadota bacterium | reverse complement strand
TTACCCAGCTAGCGTCGCCGAACCTATTAAGGCGGCTGATCACGTGATGATTTTTAGCGGCAATTTAGGTAAGCAGGGCGGCAGAGCTACTTTGGTGCAGCTCGAGAAAATTCGCTTAATTAAAACGATCAATCCCACCGCCGAAATTGGTTGGGATGGTGGCGTGACGTTAAACAATGCGTTAAATATCGCTCGCGGTGGGGTAGATGTACTAAATGTTGGTAAAACAATTTCCAGTGCTGACAACCCGGCCAAGGTCTACCGCGAACTTACCGAACGTATTAGCCAGGGTGGAATTGTTTAATGGCAAATGTTGTTAAAGTTACAACGGTTGGTAGCGCTTTACAGAGTGTCTATTTATTAGACGATGGTGATAGCAATATATCCGCTGTTAATTACAGTGTCGATGGTGGTGGTGCCAATGCGGCTGTAACTTTGGCTCGCCAAGGTTTCGACACCAGTTTCATGGGGGTATTGGGCAACGACTTAGCAGCCCAGGCGGTAATCGATTTATTCGACACCGAAGGTATCGACATATCGAGCGTCAAACAGACTAACCGTTTGGGTACTGGCTATAAAGTGTTAATAGCCAATGTCGATTACACTAAATATGTCTATTCTGGCATTAGCACCGATTTTAGACTGTTAGATGTCGATGATTTAGCCCGTCTACAGCCCGACTGGATCTACATGGCTGATTTGTCGCAATCAGTCGATAAATTGCGCCAAATTGTCGATATGTGCGTAAAACTAAAAATCAAAATTATGTTAAACCCCGGCAAGAGCACTATTAGCATGGCAGCTAAAATTAAGCCACTGCTAGAAGATGTCGACGTATTACTGGTCGATAAAACCGAAGCTAGAGCGCTATTTAGCGGTAGTAGCCTAGAAGAACTAATCCATCACGCGGCCAGTTTAGTTAAAGTGGCTATTATCACCGACGCTGTTAATGGCTCGATCGCTACCGATGGCAAAACTTTGGTACGGGCTGGAATCTACGAAGATGTGCCAATAGTCGATCGCAGCGGCGCAGGGGATAGTTTTGGCGCCGGGTTTTTAAGCCAGTGGGCAAAAGGTAAAAGCCTCAAGGATTCAATCTGGTTCGCCAGTGCCAATGCCACAGCTGTCGTATCGAGTTTGGGTTCACAACAAGGTATCTTGCCACCAAAAAGTCAGTTGCATCATATGCCTATCGACGAGGTCGCCCTGTGAGCTATTTGGCAGATTTGCTAGGGGCGCACGAGCCACAATTTAGCCACACCCTAGCCCAAATCGAAAATCGTCATAACAATCCTAGCATAGATTTAAAATTAATTTCACACTTACGTAATGCCCACACCAGCTTGCTGCGTGATTTAAAACTCGACCCCAAAGATACCACTGCGCCAGAATTATACCAAGCACTAAATATCCGGTTCAAACGCGACGCCAGAGCCTGGCTAGATGATATTAGCCCCCTAGTGCCAAAGGTAACGGTAACACCCAACCTCGAACAGTTTGCCTTATCTATTGCCCAAAAACAAGCGGTAGAACTAGATGAAGACTTAGCCCAAGCTAGCACGGCCTTGGGCAAATTAATTCTAGATCACGACAGCCTAAGATTCTGGCAGCACCATTTGCTAACCGGGGTGTTATTAAAAGGCGAACTGGTTTCGGCAAATTTGTTCGACGTATACCACAATGCCACCCAAAAATTACCATTCGCTAACCGCCAAACTGGCTTTTTTAAAACTAGCCTAGTCGATGAATTAGTTAGTTGTTACCGCAACCACAAGCGTGATACAATAAAAGCATGCGGGTAAGTTGTTTCGGACTCGCTAGCTTTTTGTAAAAAGGAAATAAACATGCGTTATCAAATCTGTGTTTCGGGAGCGGCCAGTGGCGAAACTGTCAAAGAATCTCACGACAAAGCCTACGCTATCGGGCGTGAAATTGCTAAAAGTGGTCATACTTTAACCACCGGCGCCACGGTTGGCTTGCCATTATTCGCGGCGATGGGTTTTAAAAGTGTCAGGGGCGCCAAAGGTGTATCGGCCGGTTTTTCGCCAGCGTCAAGCTTGCGTGAACATGTCGAAGTTTATCGTTTACCAACGGTAGAATTTGATTACATTAATTTTACCGGCATGGCCTATGTGGGGCGTGACGTTCATTTGGTTAGGAGTTCGGATGCGGTTATAACCGTTGGCGGTCGCATGGGCAGCCTGCACGAATTTTCCACTGCCCTAGAAAGCCACAAAGTTTGCGGCGTATTACTAGAAAGTGGTGGTTTGGCCGATTATATCGAAGAATTACTCAACAATATTTGGGCACCGAACACAGATAATATTGTCTACGACAAAGATCCAGCTAAATTAGTTAATAAAGTAATTAAGAAACTTAATGAAAGCTATAAAGATTTTAAATTTAACGACGAAATCGGCGATGCGCTGGTTAGTCCTAAGCGCTACGGAGGGGGTTAAACTATGACGATTGCTCAACAATGGATGGATAATTTAAGTAACGATGGCTTAAGCATACAAGATGTCGAGTACACCCTGCATTATGCCCGCGATTTAACTAACGGCCTACGGATGCTTAAAGATTACCCACAGGGCGTCACAGTGTTCGGCTCGGCCAGGATTCAAGAGGGTAGTGTATTTTACGACACAGCCCGTAAACTTGGCCAACTAATGGCACAAAACAATCAGCCGGTTATTACCGGTGGTGGGCCAGGTATTATGGAAGCTGCTAACCGCGGCGCGTTCGAAGCTGGCGGTATATCAATCGGGCTTAATATCGAGCTACCCCACGAACAATTTATCAACCATTATGTCACTGATAGTATGAATTTTGAATATTTCTTTGCCCGAAAAGTTATGCTAGTCATGAGCGCCAAAGCTTATGTTTATATGCCAGGTGGGTTTGGCACCATAGACGAGTTAGGCGAAATTTTGGTATTGATGCAAGAAGGTAAAATGCCCAAAACTCCAATCTTTTTAGTGGGGCAGAGCTTTTGGCAGCCATTAGACGATTTCTTTAAGGCCAAAATGGAAGAAGCCAATGGCTTGATTGCACCAGGCGATCGTAATATATATAAAATCACCAACGATTTAGACGAAATAGTCACAACCGTTAATCAGTTAGATGTTAACAACACCAGTGATGTAATGCAAGCCTATCTAGAACGTGGTAAAGTCCTGCGTCACACTTAAGCAACACAAAACAACCCCGATCCACATCGATTATGGCCAGTATAGCACACTGCTTATGCTTTGTCAAGCAGCAAAGCCTAAATCTTATGGAATCCGCTCAATAATTATTTGTATAATCATCCAAATCAGAGAAAAACTCGCAATTGCTATTAGAACAATACCCGCAACTCGGTTAGTTGTTTTTTGTTTAGCAGTTATATCAATACGCTGATCAGCTGGTGCGATATTGCTAGCAGCGTCATTAGCTCGACTATCTTGGTATCGGCTTAGGTTGTTCCCTAAAGTATTAAAGATGGTCGTAGTGTTTTTAAGAAAAGTCGTAAAAGTAGCTGGCTGCTTAAATAAGTCTGCTTGACCATAAACGTATAGATAGTTGTCGATTAGCTCAAAATTATAGACAGTTCCAACGTCCATCATTATACTCATAATATCTGGAGTCAACAGTTCTCGAACGTCAATTTGCGTTTCATCAGGCGTGTAAACTTTAAAGAAACTACCAAAGTTACCCTCGAGTTCGATCGGCTTAACTTGTGTGCCAAAAATATTAGAATCTCTAACACGGTTAAAAATACTGATGCCAGAAATGTCATCACTATTGCGGTTGCTGTTAATGATGACATGCGGATAATTACGCGGTAATTGGAACTGGATAAAACTAATACCTAATTTGTGCGCGTTTGCCCTATAGCCTTCTATCCAGTAATAGTTAGCGATTTTGGTGGTGTCGTTTAAACTAATAAGGTTAGCCAGTTGACCAGTGTCGCTGATTTTAAAGAGTAATCCGGGAAAAGTGCGAGTGTCACATAACGGTAGATAAGGTAGTTGGTTTGTTTGCGCAAAAAGATAACGCTGCGCGGCAACCGTAAAAAAATTACGGCCAAGGGCTTTATAGACAATAAATGCGGCGATTATAGCGAAAATTATCACAAAACTGGCTATTAAACGAGTTACCAATTGGGTTTCTGGCATCACAATCAATGCTAGGCTTGGTATGAAAATAAATAAAAGTAATAAAACAATAATGTAAAATGTGCCGCTTTTAAAGATTAGCGACTGCATAAATTTTGTCTGAGTCTTAAGTTGTTTGATCTGTTCAGCACTAAACTGTTTCGGTGATGGGTTGGCGATCAGCGGACTAAAGTCTAATTGTGGGATTTGTTCCATAAGCTTAGTATAATATAAAGTATGGCAAAATTTAAATTAGTTACCAAATACCAGCCAACTGGCGATCAACCAGAAGCTATCAAAGCCCTAAATGCTGGACTTGCGGCCGGTAAAAAAGAGCAAGTACTGCTAGGTGTTACTGGTAGCGGTAAAACTTTCACCATGGCTAACGTCATTGCTACGCAAAATAAACCGACTCTGGTATTGGTGCACAACAAAACTCTAGCGGCGCAGTTGTTTAGTGAATTTAAAGAATTTTTTCCGCACAACGCGGTGCATTATTTTGTTAGCTATTTTGATTATTACCAGCCCGAAGCTTACATTGCCAGTAGCGACACTTACATCGAAAAAGACAGCCAAATTAACGACGAAATTGATCGGTTGCGGCATGCGGCTACAGCATCTTTGCTGACCCGTCGTGATGTGATTATTGTGGCCAGTGTGTCGTGCATTTATGGTATCGGCAGTCCCGAAGATTACGCCGAAATGTCAATTAGTTTAAAAGTTGGCCAAAGTTACAAGCGCGATAAATTTATTCGTCACTTAACCGATATCCAATACCATCGTAATGATTTTGATTTTGCCCGCGGCGTGTTTCGAGTGAAAGGCGACACGATTGACGTCATTCCGGCTGGTGGCGATCAGGCTTACCGCATAGAATTTGATTTTGACACGATTAGTCGTATCACGGTGATTAATTCGCTGACGGGTGAAATTATTGATAAACCAAAATCAGTGCGGATTTTTCCGGGTAGCCATTTTGCCACACCACGTAAAACATTAGAACATGCCCTGGGGCAGATTCGTCAGGAATTCGAACAACGGTTAAAATACTTTGAAAGTCGTGGCCAGCTGCTCGAAGCCCAGCGCCTGGCTCAGCGCACTAAATATGATCTAGAAATTATGGAAGAAACCGGGTTTGTAAAAGGTATCGAAAATTACAGTCGCTATTTGACCAACCGCGAACCAGGCGAACAACCAGCTACATTATTGGACTTTTTCCCGGATGATTTTTTGATGATGATTGACGAATCACATATGACGCTACCCCAAGTGCGTGGCATGTATCATGGCGATAGAGCGCGCAAAGAAGTGCTGATTGAATATGGTTTTAGACTGCCCAGCGCGCTCGATAACCGCCCGCTAACTTTTGGCGAATTTGCTAATCACATTAACCAAGTGGTTTACGTGTCGGCCACACCAGGCGAATACGAACTAGGACGTAGTGGCGAACCAATCCAGCAGGTGATCCGTCCGACTGGTTTATTAGACCCCAAAATCGAAGTTCGGCCAACCAAAAATCAAATTGATGATTTGGTGGCAGAGATCCAGCAACATACCAATTTGGGGCAGCGCGTGCTGGTTACCACGCTTACTAAACGCATGGCCGAAGATTTAAGCGCTTACCTAAAAGAGCTTGATATTAAAACGGCTTATTTGCACAGCGATATTGATACCCTAGAGCGCAGCGATATTCTAAAGGATTTACGCGAAGGCGTGTACGATGTGTTGGTTGGGATTAACCTACTGCGTGAAGGTTTGGATCTGCCCGAAGTCAGTTTAGTGGCGATTATCGACGCCGACAAAGAAGGTTTTTTACGCAGCGAGCAAGCACTAATTCAAACCATCGGCCGCGCCGCCCGGCATGAAAAAGGTAAGGTCATAATGTATGCCGATGTTATAACCGGATCGATGAAAACCGCGATTGAAGAAACCAATCGCCGGCGCAAAATTCAAAATGATTATAATAAACAGCACGGTATTACACCGCGCAGTATTCAAACGGCCGTAAAAGAAGGTTTACGAGCTATTATTCCGCAAAAAGAAGACACCAGTAAAAAGTTGAATTTAAACAAAATTCCCAAAGATGAATACCCGGGGCTAGTGTTAGATTTAACCAGCCAAATGGAACTAGCCGCTGCCAATTTAGAATTCGAAAAAGCCGCACAGCTACGTGACACAATCGCACAAATTCAAAAGAAACTGGGATAGTCATTACAACATAAAACCGCTCGTTGCAACGTCCGTCATTGCAAACGGGTAAAATGTGGTGTAATATGCAAAAACCTACCCGAAATAGGGTAGGTTTTTGTGGTTATACAAAGGCGGCAGTTTAGCTGGCTTGATCAAAATCAGTAATCTCATCTAAAACTGGGCGCAAACGATAAGTACGACGGCCAGAATTCAGATGATCAACGATCATCTTGTATAGTTCATCGTGCGGTTGGCTGGACTGGCTGTTTTTAATGATTCCTCTAACAGTCGGATCCATCAAGTTAAATTGCTTTAACTTTCGTCGTAAACTGACTTCCACAAAAAGCTCCTGTTGCTTCCAGAAGTTCTGGTGGTCGGACAAGACCTTGGCCAAGGTCGTTAAAAACAGCGCCTTGATATGAACAGCTTCTCTGACGTAAGTAATGTTGCGAATATCCCAACATTCATCAACCAGATCGAAAAAGTAGACAATATTCTTGCGGAATTGAATAGAATGTCCGAATTCCTCATAGATCTTATCTGCTGCCAGAGCCATTTCACGAGCTCCGTGCATACTATAGCTGCCAACCTGTTTGTGCAGATAAAGCGCCGCCCGTACTAAAGCAGTTGAACGAATAAGTTCACCGACCTTCATGTTCTGATTCCAGCAAACTTTATGATATAACACAAAGTTTTCATCGTTAGTGATATTGAATAATACGTTCATCCCCGGATATTTCTCTACGCTATTACGTAGTAGGATATCAGGGGCGACTCTGGTTTGAGTACTATTTAAGATCTCGAACCGATCAACTTCCCACGCACGATTTTTTCCCATGTGGAGCAAAACACCCAACGATGGGTCACAGTTACCACTGGATGCAACATCCATGGCTGCTGATAATCGTTGCTGGCCGTCAACTACAAACACTGGATCTTTTAAGATTACAGTGTGGTCGTCAACAGCTTCCCACTCTTCACCACGCATACTGGCATCAATGTCGGGAACAGTTTCGCCTTGTCTCATGGCTTCGGCTAGTTTGCTGATTTTAGTCTCTGTGAGCTCCTCGCGCTGATAGCTGCGGTCAACTTGCAAGTTCATCAGGCTATCACGATGAATTACACCCCTTAGTACCACTTCGCCGTTGCGTTCGATAAGCGACGCCGAAATAATGGTAATTGGTTCGGATTTGTCATTCATTTCCTTGCTTGGTTTGGCGCTTCCGTTTTTGTTCATGCTGAACCTCCTTAAGATAGTGCCAATCCCCATTTAGCTAAAATACCCTTTGTATTTTGACCAACTAAGATGGGGGGGGGTGCACAATTATCGATATTATGAACCTCCACCCTATCTCAGGGGTCAAATTACCACATTAAAGAACAACCAGAATATTACCACTGGCCTATATAGCATATTAGCACAGATATATGTTAAAGTCAATAGCTAAAGCATATAATAGATGCCTATGACGTTTCCAATCGGCTTTCAAGGAATGGCCTTGAAATTAGTTTTTGTAGCCTTCGGCCTGTAGTTCAAACATTTCACGGTACAAACCGTCGTTTTTCATTAACTGGTGGTGGGTGCCGCGTTCAATAATTTGGCCTTCGTCTAGTACAATAATATGGCGAGCTTTACGCACGGTTGAAAAACGATGTGAAATTATAATTGTCGTGTGATTGGCGTGTTGATCCATGATCTCTTTAAAAATATGGTATTCAGCCTTGGCATCAACCGCCGAGGTTGGCTCGTCTAAAATTAACACATTGGCATCGCGGAAAAACCCGCGCGCCAGAGCTAATCGCTGCCACTGGCCGCCTGATAAATCAGCGCTAAAATCTTTGTCAAAATCCTTGCTCAAGATTTGTTTAAAACCTTTTGGCAAATGGGTTGATAAATCACCTAAGCCAGCTCTATCTAGGGCGCGCTGCAAAGCTGTTGGCTCAGGCTTTTTAGCAATATCACCAAACCAAATATTATCGGCTAAACTGGCGAAATTATAGTTAATATAATCCTGAAACAGCGTGCCGAATTGTTGGAACAACGACGTTCGATCAATCTGCTCAATCGGTATATCGTTAATTAAAATCTGGCCACTTTTTGGTTTATAAAACCCCATTAGCAGTTTTACTAACGTTGTTTTGCCAGCGCCATTTTCGCCGACGATTGCCAAACTTTCACCAGGTTCAATAGTAAATGTTATATTTTTCAGTACCAGGTTATCGTTATTGGGGTAGCTAAATGACACATCGCGGAATTCTAAACGTGGCACTTTGCCTGGCTCTAGCTTTACACCGCCAGCCGCGATTTCAGTCTCGTTCATAAAAGTGGTAAAATCGTTAGCTTTTACCAGGTCGCTATTAACTCGTCCAAATAATCTAAAAAATGATTCGGCCGAACCGCTAAGTTGCGACAGCAACGCATTGATTGTTACAAATTCACCAATTGGCATTTTGCCAAAAACAATTTTTATTGTTATATAACCAAGCGCACCGTAGCGCACTATCTGCTCCAACGAAGCCGTAGCGAGCTTAGGTTTTAGCATTTTACGATCAAACGTCAAATCGGCTTCTTGGGCAAGTCGGTAGTCACGATTAGCTTCTTTAATGAAATAATCAGTTAGCCCGTTTTGCTGTATCTGTTGTGATGTAGTTGGCAGAGTTAACAGATCAAACATCCGCCAAGCCCGACGACGATGGGTCGAAAACTGGCGCCAATGTGCGGTTTGATTGCGAAAACGCAAAAAATCGATTACAACGTAGGGCACTGTCACCAAAACTACGATAATTGCCAATGGCGTCGAAACCATCAACATGACTATAAACGCTGTGAAAAAGGCGATCAGAGCACTTACCATATCTGTCACAGCAGTGGTGATCCAGCGCACGCTGTTGCCATAATCTTGGACACGTTCAAACCGGTCGGCAAAATCTTTATTTTCACGCACTTCGAGCGGGATTGAGGCATATTTGGTGGCAATTAACTTGCTGACATACAAATTAGTGTTATAAATAGCATTGTCGGTGATGATTTGCGACCAGTTGTCCAAAATAGTAGTTAGTACAGAAATGGCCATTAAAGCCGCGATTAGTTCGAAAATCGGCCAAACTACATGTGTGCTAATGGCGGTCACTATGGCATTTAGCAACATACCAGATAGCACAGCCGAAATAGCCGGTGTTACTGCATGAATAATCTGCACTACGGCATTCAGTATAAAATCTTTTCGGCCGGTTTTAAGTGATAACGACAGCGTTAATTTAATCGCACTAAACGCTTCGTGCGGTGAAAATTTAATCGAGTTGTTCTCGGGCTTAGCCATAAATGTATTTTAGCTTAAAAATACTGAGTATAAAAGTTACAATATCTACCTCTTAGAATATTAGATTATGCTACAATGGACAGGTATGGTAAAAATTAGTGACGACGAGCTAGCACACCTAGCCACTTTAAGTAACATTACCTTAAATCCTGACGAAGCCGCAGGCCTAAAAGCTGATTTAGAAAACATTGTTGGTTATATTGATTTATTAGGCGAACTAGACGTTCAGGGTGTTGAGCCAACTTATCAGACGGTTGATTTACAGAATGTGTGGCGCGCCGATGAAGTTATTAATTATGGCATTAGCCGCGAGCAGTTGATTAATTTAGCACACGAACAATTAGACGGCCAAGTAAAAGTCCCGAAGGTATTATGAAAAAGCCGCCCGTAACTTACGCTTTTATTGATAGCCAGAATTTAAATCTTGGTGTACGTAGTCAAGGATGGCATGTTGATTATCGCCGGCTGCGGCTGTATTTGAAAAACCGCTATAACGTGCAGCGAGCTTTCATGTTCATCGGTTATGTTGGAAATAACGTTGAACTCTATGCTTCTTTGGTAGCAGCTGGGTTTGAACTAATTTATAAACCGACTGTGGCATATCGTGCTAGCGGCAAACTGACCCATAAAGGTAATGTCGATGCTGAACTAGTTCTATGGGCATCTGCTAAGGTAATTAACGAATACGATCAAGCAATAATAATTAGTGCCGATGGCGACTTCCGTTGCTTATATGAATATTTGAACGAAAAGAGTAAATTACGGTTAATAATTTCGCCTAGCCAGCGTTTTTCACACCTTCTTTCGCCGTTTAAAGAAAAAGTAGTGCGAATTAGCCGTTTACGTGGTGTTTTAGAATACAAAAAACAACCTACAAAAAGAAACCAGCCCAAGCGGTCGGTCGAAACCTTAGGCCGGGCTGGCCATAACATCGCGCATCGGCGGTCGGTCGAAACCTTAGGCTTATCGCGACATGGTGATGATAATTCTAGTATAGCAAAGTCAAGCCAGAAAGTCAATAAGGGTAAGCGAAAATGAGTGAAATCATTGATATTACTGAAAGAGTCAGATCTGGTAAAACTACCGCGGTAGCCGAAGTTAAAGCGGCTTTAGCTAGGGCTAAACAGCACGAAGACCACCACGCTTTTATTAGTATGCTAGAAAAACAGGCGTTAAAGAAAGCGGCTCAAATCGATAAAAAAATCGCTGAGATTCTCTCACGTCATCCTGAACTTGTTTCAGGATCTAGCAAAGACAAGAATCAGATCCTGAAACAAGTTCAGGATGACATCACTAATGAAGTTGGCCGGTTGGCCGGTGTGCCGTACGCGTTAAAAGATAACTTTTTATCAACTGATGGCCATACCACGGCCGCAGCTAAAATGTTGGAAAATTTTAGTTCACCGTTAACCGCGACTTGCGTAAAAAAAATTGAGGCCGAAGGCGCAATTTGCATTGGCCGGACTAATTTAGACGCTTACGCGCATGGCAGCAGTACCGAAAACTCTTACTTTGGGCCGACCAAAAATGCGTTCGATAAAACTCGCGTGGCCGGTGGTTCGTCCGGTGGTTCGGCGGTGGCGGTTGGTTTAGGCATTGTACCGTTCGCACTCGGTAGTGATACTGGCGGTTCGATTCGCCAGCCAGCCAGTTTTAACAACGTGGTCGGTATTAAGCCGACTTATGGCATGGTTAGCCGGTTTGGCGTGGTGGCGATGGCTAGCAGCACCGACAGTATGGGCGTGCTAGCTGATAGCGTGGCGGATGCCGAAATCGTGATGGATATTATGGCCGGCCAAGACGAACGCGATGGCACTA
Source organism: Candidatus Saccharimonadota bacterium (assembly GCA_009778675.1). Taxonomy (GTDB): domain Bacteria; phylum Patescibacteriota; class Saccharimonadia; order Saccharimonadales; family Saccharimonadaceae; genus WRFU01. The sequence goes on along the minus strand of WRFU01000012.1, from coordinate 18,047 downwards.
CTTGGCCGGATTATTTTTTGCAAGGTAAACCCTTGCAAGGTCAAGCAGATACAGGGGTTAAAGCTATAATTTTTGATATTGGTGATGTCCTGATAAGCGATTATTTGTGCGCTTTATATAATAAATATCCTAAATATCATGATAAGATTCAGGCTAGTTATAAACCATTCCATCGGGGGGATTTGACATTATCGCAGTATTCTAAAGTCGTCGCTAACATCGTCAATGATACTCAGAACAATGTTGTAAAGTTGTTCCAAGAAATCAGGCCATTATTAAAACGTGACGAAGAATTATTTGCAGCCATCGAACAATGGAAAAAAAGTTATCTAATTGGCGTACTTTCAAATATAGGCGATGGCGTGTTCGAAAATATCTTCACACCAGCAGAGATAAAAAAATATTTTGATAATGTTGTTCTATCCTATCAAGAAAAACTGGCTAAACCTGATGCCGAGATTTATAAATTAGCCGCCAAACGCCTTGGTGTGAAGCCCAACGAGTGTGTGTTTGTTGATAATTTGCAACGCAACATGATTGCAGCGAAAGATGTTGGTATGCAAGGCGTTTTATTTAGCGATACGAAAGACGCTATTGCGGATATAAATCAGATCTTAAAACAAGTTCAGGATGACGAACCTAGCAAAAAGTTCAAAATCGGGGTGATTAAAGAATGTATCAACGATAAAGTTGATGATGGCGTAGCCAAGCAAGTGCAGCAAGTGATTCAAAAGCTTAAAAAACAAGGCCACACGGTAGAAGAAGTTAGTCTGCCAATGTATAAATACGCGCTGGCAATTTATTACATTGTTGTACCGGCGGAGGTTTGTTCTAATCTTGGCCGCTATGACGGTATAAGGTATGGTTATTTTGATGACAGCGCCAAAACTTTAGATCAAGTTTACGGCACTAATCGTAATATTGGTTTTATGCCCGAAAACAAACGCCGCATCATGATTGGCAACTATGTATTAAGCAGCGGATTTTTTGACGCTTATTATCTAAAAGCGCAAAAAGCTCGTACTCTGTTGATCCAGGATTTTAACAAGGCTTTTGCTAAATTTGACGCACTTATAAGCCCAGTTTCACCAACGCCAGCCTTTAAATTGGGCAGCAAAACCAACGACCCAGTGCAAATGTATCTAGAGGATATTATGAGCGTGCCGGCTAGCCTGGCCGGTCTGCCAGCCTATAGCATTCCGGCTGGCAAAACCAGTGCCGGCTTGCCGGTTGGCGTACAGATAATTGGGCAAAAAAAGGCTGATAGTTTGCTATTTGAGTTAGCTAAAGAAATTGAAAAATGAAAAAAGATTATGATGCCTGGAATAAGGTGAAGAAAACACTCGAAAAACGTGAATTTATCCCAGAGTTTAATGAGCGCGATGTTTGGTGGTGTCATATTGGTACTAACCTTGGTTTTGAGGCAGATGGCAAACATAGTCCATTTGAACGGCCAGTTTTGGTATTGAGAAAATACAATAAAGAACTTTTTTTTGGCTTACCGCTAACATCTGTTAATAAAAACAACCAATATTATTTTCAGCTGACAGCCGCTAAAGTACGTGGTGCAGTCATGTTATCACAAGGCAGGGTTCTAAGTGGTAAACGCATGAGTCGTAAGATGTATCGTTTAGATGGAGATATATTTTTAGAAATAATTGCTACACATGAAAAATTATTCCACAAAACTACTAAAATTGTGCCAAAAAAGTCGAAAGCCCCGCTAAAAGCAGGGCAATCTCGGGCGCCGTTTGGCGATTTGTACCATAATTATAGCAAACCAAAAGCACAAAGTCAACCCCAAAAAATAAAGGGTAAGGAATAATTATGGTAAAATTTAAACTAAAGGAGGCTGAGTGAGTACATCATTAATATTTTTTGTAGTGGCAATTATAATCGTTGGGATTTTACTATTTTTGATGGTATCGGTTACTAAAAGTAAAGGGGTGGCGCTAAATCGCGAAGATTACCAAACTAATTGGCTAAATATTGAACAAGGTGTCGACCGGGACAACCCGCCAACCTATAAAATTGCGATTTTAGAAGCCGATAAGTTAGTCGACAAAGCGTTAAGGGAACTTGGCGTGCCTGGTAATACTTTTGCCGATCGGCTTAAAAAATCTGGCAACAGGTTCAGTAGTACGCAATCTTTGTGGCACGCTCACAAATTACGCAACCAAATTGCTCACGAAGCCGGGTTTAATGTTAATTACGAACAGACTCAGCGCGCTCTTGGTAGTTTTAAACAGGCATTGAAGGATCTTGGTGCAGTATGATCACTAAAGAACAATTAAATAAGTACGAAATGACGATTGGCATTGAGTGCCACGTGCAGCTCAATACCAAAACTAAGTTATTTAGTGGTGCGGACAATGATGCTCGGGACAAACAACCAAACGCAGTTGTCAGTCCGATAGATTATGCCCTGCCTGGTATGCTACCGGTGTTAAATCAAGCTGCTGTAAAAAAAGCCATATTAGCTGGTTTTGCTCTGCAATCTACAATTAATAACACTAGCCGATTCGATCGCAAACATTATTATTACCCAGATCTGCCCAAAGCTTACCAAATTTCGCAACTGTACCAGCCAATTATTGGATCTGGAAAGGTTACTGTTGTAGATCCTACAACAGGCAAAGAAACAACTATCCGGATTGAGCATGCTCACCTAGAAGAAGACGCTGGTAAGTTAACCCACTATAGTGGTTATAGCCTGGTGGATTTAAACCGTTGTGGCACGCCGCTAATCGAAATTGTATCACAGCCTGATATTCATTCCGCCGCCGTAGCGCGGGCATACGTTACCGAACTGCACCGCTTGATGACTTTTGCTGGTGTGACGAACGGTGATTTATACCAGGGTAACATGCGGTTTGACGTTAATATTTCGGCCGCTAAAAAAGATGCCAAAGAACTTGGTGTACGCAGTGAAACTAAAAATCTGAATTCGTTTAAAAGTGTGGAAAGAACCGCTGAATATGAATTTAAACGTCAGGTAGAATTATTAGAAGCTGGTAAGCCGGTCAAACAAGAAACCCGCGGCTGGGATGAAGCCAAGCAAAAAACTGTGACGCAACGCAGCAAAGAAGAAGCCAATGACTACCGCTACATGCCAGATCCTGACATCCCACCGGTAGTGTTAACAGATGAGTTTATCTGGCAAATCGGCCAAACTCTGCCGGCTATGCCCAACGAATATCGCGCCAAATGGCAGCAGCTGAAATTAGACCATTCAGTAACCGAAGCATTGCTAAATAACCAGCAGCTAGCAATCAAACTAACCAAAGTTCTAGAACTTTCAGATGCCAAAACTACCACTCGGGTGGCACACTGGTTCACTTTAGCTTTAAGTACCGATACAGAAGTAGATGACGTACAGTTGGCTAAAGTCCCACCCGAATATTTGGTTGAATTGTCCAATATGGCCGGCGATAATAAATTAAGTTCAACCAGCGCCAAAGAGGTTTTCTTAAAACTAGATGGCACAAGAGCCCCCTTGGAATTAGCTAAAGAAATGAACTTGTTGCAAGTTAGTGATACCGACGCCATTGCCAAAATCGTTGATACGGTACTAGCCGCGCCAGAATCCGCCCAGGCAGTGGCTGATATCAAAGCCGGCCAAGACAAAGCAATTGGTTTTTTGGTCGGCCAGGTGATGAAGTTATCCAAAGGCCAGGCCAACCCTGGGCTAGCCCAAGAACTAATCCGCGAGAGAGTAAAATAGGTGTCAAACAATAATTCTAAAACGTATACTTATGAAGAACGCTCGCCTAGTAATATTAGGGTTAGGAAGTTAGTAGGCTGGCTGTTAATTATATTGGGTATAGGCGGCTGTTACTTCTGGGTGTGGCCGATGATTAAACCACCGTCGAACTTTAGCTTTTCAGGGTCAATATGTATTGATATTTGCGATGATGTCGGTTTTAGTGGACATATTATTTTCGATGTCATTGTTATAGCAATGTATGGTTTATGGATTCCGCCATTATTGGTCATAATTGGTGTTATGTTGCACGTTAGGTCTAACCGTCCTAAAATAAGAAGAATGCGTTCGCCGCCATTTGGCCAGCCGATGCCACCAGTATTATAAATTAAGGGGATGTTATAAATAGACAAGACAGACTTGTTCATTTTGCCGCTATGCTTTATTAGAAAATAGGGCAAAATACTTGACAAAACGTAAGTAGTTTGATATAATTGCAATGTAGGGTTGTAAAATACCTTATGTACAGAGATAGTTTAATATACTAAGTTAATTACATAGCAATCTTACTCTGTAATTACAGAGTTCTTTGTGTTTTGGTGCACAAAGAACTAGCAATTATTAATCGTCTAGTACCTTAATAACACTTGCATACTGCTAAAAACGGGATCATATGTTGCTACAAGATGTCGAACAATCCGTCAAGCTCGCTAATTATGAGCGAACACCCATGGACTGTTCGATAACCAGTATCGAACACATAGTACTGCTCGGAGTGAATTCATGTCGGGATCTAAGCTGGTACAAATTCAAATGCTCAGTGTAGGGCGATAAAAGAAAGGAAGACACTATGAGTATCATCGAAGCGAGAACGTCCGGGACAGAAGTCGATAAGTATGAAGGGGAAAAGATTGATACCAGCGTAAAAGAACTACTACATTTGGCAGAGGGACTTGTCATTATGAAGTCCATGCTGGAAAGTGCAAATGATGACGGTTTTGATAGAATTGCTGGCGAACGGTTAGATTTTGGTACTCTAAGGTATCCGAATGGTCCTTTCGACCAAAAAAGCGATATATCTAAGCTTCAGTGCGAAGTTAACAGGGCTCATGAGGCTTTATGTAATGCAGTTGGTAAAGATCGCTATGATTCGTACATACCCGCGAGCAACGAAGCGCTCATTAAGTTTTACAAAGCCCGGCTTGGTAAATCATTTATAGCCCAGCTCTCTAAGTAAGTGTTAAAAGCCCCGCAGTCTATTTCATGGAGTGCGGGGCTTTCTGCATTTAGCTCGGATGTATAAAAGACAGTCTTTGGGGGATCGCTGATTAAAGTCATAATTAAAGCGCAAAAAAGGTTGACTTTATAACGAAAGTTATGTATCGTAATTAAAGTAGGCTGCGAGAGCATCTTACGTATTAGGGGTGGCGAGATAGTAATTTGTGATACAGAACGACTTTCGCTCTGTATATACAGAGCTTTTTTATGCAATAAAAAGCTCTGTATATACAGAGCTTTTTTATGCAATAAAAAGCTCTAGCTTTCGTTACCTGGTTCTTTTCTAATTCGCATGTTGCAATAAATAGTTTGCCCGTCATGATTGGCGATTTTTTAAAAGTCGCTAGCCACGATGGGCAGACACAAGGGCTGCCCACGTGATCCGACTTGATCGGAGAAAAACGGAGGTAGCAAAATGGCAAAAGACAAGATGACACAACAGGAAATGGCGGCGGTGTTGACGGCTGATATGCTGGCGGCGCTCAAAGAAGCGACTCAAGATTTGGCGCGTCAAAACGCTGAATTGCAGTCACTGGATCATTGGATTAAGCAGGGCGGTGACGAAGTCGACCTTGATGAGCTCAAGACCGTTTGGATGCTTTATTGGATAAAGAGCACACGATACGGATGCAGGTTGATGATGAGACTTACGTAGAAGTACCCGCACCCGCTGAGCTTCATAAGATCTGTTAGTCTCTAATCTTCATGTTCTTGCAACATGCGAAAAGTCCCCGCGGTCGTTTGATCGCGGGGCTTTTCGTTGTTTACTACTTCAGGGAGAGGCCTTGCAATAATTGCAAGGCCTCTCCCTGTTTTGTGTTAATATAGAAATATGAATTACAAATTACCAACTAAAGCCATAATTTGTGCAGCCGGTTTAGGCACGCGGTTTTTACCGTTTACTAAAGCCACACCCAAAGAAATGCTGCCAATTATCGATAAGCCAGTGTTGCAACTAATTGTCGAAGAAGCTGTAGCAGCCGGTGTAACAGATATAATTTTAGTCTCGGGCGTTGCCAAGCGGCCGATGGAAGATCATTTTGATCGGTCGGTCGAATTAGAAAGTGAATTGCGCAAAAAGGGTAAAGACAAATATGCCGATATGATCCGTGATGTGGCCAAACTAGCTAATTTTATCTATATTCGCCAAAAGGGATTTCCGGTCGGTAACGCTCGACCAATTTTGAACGCCGCACCGATACTAAGCGCCGATGAACCGTTTTTTGTATTTTTTGCCGATGACTTTTTTAGAAGCAAAGTGCCGCGCGCGGTGCAGCTGCTAGAATCATACAAAAAACATGGCAAATCGGTGTCGGCTTATTTTAAAGTACCAGTTAGTGAAGCCGACAAATACGGTATGGCCAATCCGGGCGAAATTGATCAAAATGGCACTTTCCGCCTAAAGGGTATTGTCGAAAAACCAGGCGCTGACAAAACGCCCAGCGACATGGCAGCTAGCGGTTGTTATCTGTTAACACCAGATATCTTGCCAATTATTGCGCAAGAAAAAACTGGCGTGGGCGGCGAAATCGTCCTAGCTGATTCGTTGAATGAACTTGCCCAAAATGGTGAAGTTTACGGCCAAGTAATAGATGGCATCTGGCACGATACCGGTGACCCGCTAAAATATGTCCAGGCGCTGGTTGACATGACCCTACACGACGAACGTTATGGCGACGAGTTTAAGGAATACTTAGATAATTTGTACTAAGTAGAAGTGTTTATGGTAAAATGGATTCATGAAATGGTGGAAGTGGCTAGTCATTGGGCTGTTAGCTCTGATGGTTGTGGTAGCTATTGGTATAGTTGTGTATTTTACGGTTATAAAGTCACACGATAGTGCCCATGATAGTCCGTCAACCAGCAATAATTACGAGCCTCAACCAGATATCCCACCTGGCAATCTGCAGATTGTGCTAGATAATACACCTGGCAGCACTACACAATACCAGGGTTTTATTATAAAAACAGTAGTAGATGGTACAACTAATACGTCAACAGAAGTTGCTGCCAGCGCCTGGTTTAATGTAATGCAGCCTGTTACAGATTGGATTAACAAAGAAACTAAGAACTATGTCAACCAAGGTAATGTTGTCTATACGATAACCTCACGCACAAGATCAATAATGCCAGTGGAGAATAATTTTTAAGATGTTAAAGACAGTTAAATTAATAATCAAAAAAAGCTATAAGATTAGGTTTGTTTTAGCACCAGTAATCGCCCTGGTATTAATTGCGTGCGCAGCTACAGATAGTTTCGCTTTAGTGGCTGATACGTCTTACGTTAAGGGTGTCATTACTTCTAATAGTTCCTCGAGTGGTATCATTACGATTAACACACGATTTGATTTAATTAATGGCAGTACCCAATGTGTTGAAAACGCAAGTGGGCAACATGTAGCCGGCCCCAACACAGGCTATACTATTAAGTCAGCTAGCTTTACAATTAACAAAAAAACAACCACCGATAATACAAACTTTAAAACTGGAACTTCTGTCAATCATAAGTACTCTATTAGCCAGACACTACCTGCAGGCACATTTAATATAAGCTGGACGTTTACCAGAAATCATACTTGTGGGGTTAACCAAGATAGCGTTGTATCGGGGACTGCATCAGTTATAACTATTCCAAAGCAATGGACAATTAGTGCCAGTACCACCATGAATAAAACAAATAACGCCACTGTTAACGTTGGTGATACGGTTACATGGACACATACAATTACAAATGACGGGCCTGACGCAACTGATAAAGCTGTAACTAGCTCGATTGTTAAAACAAACTTACCAAGTAGTCTCTCAACCCAGTCGGCTTCTACTGCCAGCGGCAAAGCTAAAGGTACAATTAGAACGATCACCAGCAGTTATACTGTTGCGACGGCCGATGCTGGCAAAAAGTTATGTGAATCTGCTACAGCCTCGCCAAAAGCCTGGAATAGCACAAGCACAGCGGCAGCTTCTTCAACTGCACTTTGTGTCAATGTGGCTGCCTCTGCTGCTAACTGGAGCTACAGCGGTCGTTCACAGGTTAAAACTGGCACAGTCGATACTATCGGCTCAGTTGCTTACGGCACAAGCATCGTTAGAACTCGACCAACCTGGCTAGTTTATTATCAGCATGATATGTCTGCCAGCGGTACAGCAGCTGGGGCTACTAACCGACCAAACACTACTTATTCTGTGTGGCGTGCTACCAGTACAACTACCAATTACCCTAATGATACTAGATTAAAGGCTGATACTGCTTGGGGCGCTGGTGCTAACTCTACTGGTTGGTCGAGCGCCGGTACTTGGGGCTGGAACAACACTAGCGCTGGCACTGTTACCACCGATACGATTACGCAAGCTCAGGTAAATACCACCAGGTGTCAATATATAACCTGGTCACAATCAGCCTATAATAATTCTGGCCGTAGTTATTCACCGTTGGCTTGTGCAACCGTGCCATACAACTACGACACTGCACCGGCAGCGTCGATTGATTCAGACGGCGCACTCGAACCGGGTGAATCAGTCAATGGCAAAGGTAGCCTAAAAGTTCTGGCGGTCGATCCGGCGACATATGGTGGCGTAGTTGGTACGCCGGCCAATTATGCCACTAACACCAAGGCTAGCGAATGGCAGCTAGTTGCCTTTACTGCGCCAAATAAAGCCAGTGTACCACTTATGAATCAAGACGTTACCAAAAGTACAGCCGACCCTTGCACTGCAGCTGTGTATGGCACTAACTGCCAAAAAATAGCGGGCAACACAGGTCAGGTGTTTGCTTATAATTTTGATAGTAATGTTGATAACGCGCTTGGTAGCTACAAAGTCCCAACTGATCTAGCGGTCGGAGCTCAAGTATGTTTTGCAATGTCTATCAAACAGGCTAACAGTAAAGATGCTGATTATTGGAATCACAGTAAACCAGCTTGCGTTACGGTGGGCAAAAAACCAAAAGTTCAGGTGATGGGCGGTGGCATAGGGGCACGTGGCCGAATCGATACTTCACAAACCACCAAATCAAATACACTTTTTGGCAGCTGGACTGAATACGAAGCAGTTAGCTTGGGCTCTATTAGTAAACTTGCCACTGGCAACGGTTTTGCAGACCCTAACGCTGTAACTAGAGCGTTAGCCTATAACAAACTGACCTTTTCTAACGATAAAACAACATTTGGTAATTTTGACACGATGGGATCAAATCAGCTAGGGGCAGTTATTGCGAATTATTCTAAAATTAGCGGTACCGAAGTCAACGACAACCAGATTACGTTAACTGGTAATAGCCAAAACTATATTGCTAAAAACGACGTTCGTATTACAGCTGCAGCCGAAATTGAGCAGGGTAGCACCGTAATTATTTATGCGACCAACAATGTTACCATTGGATCTAACATTCAATATACTAGTGGGCCAGTTACTACTAGCACAATACCGCAGGTGCTAATTGTCGCTAAAGGTGATATTAAAATCGAGCCGGGCGTGACTCGTATTGATGCTTGGCTAGTGTCTGAAAAAAATATTTATACTTGTAACGGCGTGACTGCTAGCACACTGCTGACAATTGATAATTGTAACCAGCAGCTAGTAATTAACGGGCCAGTGATGAGTGGTGGGTTAAACATGTGGCGTACTTATGGCAGCAGCGATACCGACGCGGCCGAAATCTTTAATTTACGCCCAGAAACATACATATGGGCTTACGATCAAGCGGCACGTGGTAACAACAAAGCCATTACCACAGCAATCCGCGAACTACCACCTCGATATTAGTTTTCCACAGGTACAACAGGGGCAATCTTAGCATTCTTCAAAATAGTCTTTACAAAACATAAGCGGTGTGGTATAATGATACAGAGTAGTTAATAAATAAAAAGGAAAAGCAAAATATGACACTCAATGATTCAGCCCAAATTCTAATAATTATTTTAACTTCGGTTTTAGCGATTTTCTTAATTATTAGCGCTATTTTTACAATTATGTTAATTCGGTTGTCGGTTCAGTGGCGTAAAACTGCCAAAAAGGTCGCCGATGCATCAGAAAACATTTCAGATATTGCTCAAAATGTTGCTAAAGTGACATCGCCGTTAGCATTTGTTAAAATTATAAAAATACTAGCTAACAGAGTTAAAAGTAAGGAGAAGAAAAATGAGTAAAAAACGTTTTGCACTTGGTGTAATGTTTGGCGCGGTTGCTGGTGCAGTAGCTGGTGTTTTGACCGCACCAAAAAGTGGCAAAGAAACTCGGGCAGATCTTGCCCAAAAAGCTGGTGACGTCAAGCAAGAAGCCGACAAAAAGGTTGATGAAGCCAAAAAGACAGTCAAAAAAGTTGAAAAAGACGTTGAAAAAGGTGCTAAAGAATTAAAAGCTCGCACCAAAAATGCAGCCAGTGGCGCTAAAGCCGGTTTTAAAAAAGACCTTAAGTAAAATATTGCGATTACCGTAGTTGTGTGGTTTTTGGGCAACTGTCTACTTTTGCCAGGTTGGTTGGGTGGCTTTATTAATAATGTTGTAAAAGTTATTAATCGAAGTTAAGTTTTTTATTAACCGTTCATGCTAAAATAGACATAACATGGAAGGAAACAAAACTGGCGCTACTAAGGTTGGGCAGGCCGCTACTTTAACACCGGCTGATTTTGTTCACTTACATAACCATACACACCATAGCCTACTAGATGGTTTAACCAAAATTGATGAATTGGTGGCGGCGGTTAAAGATATGGGCATGGAGGCGGTGGCGGCAACTGATCACGGCACTATGTCGGGGCTGTTAGAACTCTATAAAACTGCTAACGACGCTGGTATTAAGCCAATTTTGGGTGCTGAACTTTATATGGCAGCTCGTAAGCACACCGACAAAGACCCCAATAAAGACAAAGAACGCCACCACATTACACTGTTGGCCATGAATAACACTGGCTACAAAAATTTGTCGAAATTATCCACAGAAGCTAATTTAAACGGTTTTTACTACAAACCCCGGATTGATCATGATCTGTTAAAGCAGTATAACGAAGGCATTATTTGTTTGAGCGGCTGTACCGGAAGCGAAATTAGCAGCAAGCTAGCCGATGATGATTATGAAGCCGCCAAACAATTAACCCAATGGCATCACAAGGTGTTTGGTGATCGTTTTTACTTAGAAATGCAAGATCATGGTCACCCCGATGCTCCGCTTAGTAATCCCAGACAGCAAAAAATCAATGAAGGTTTGGCTAAATTAAGTCGTGAACTTGATATTCCGCTAGTGGTGACTTGTGACGCCCATTATTTGCGTAAAGAAGATCAAGATGTGCACGAAATTCTGCTGTGTGTTGGTACGGGAGCACACCTAAATGATACCAATCGTATGACTTTGAAAGATTTCGAACTGTACGTGATAGATCCACGCGATATTATTAAACGCTGGGGCAAAGATTTCCCAGATGCGATAAGAAACACCAAAAAGATTGCTGATCGTTGCAATGTAACATTTGATTTGGGCAAAACTTTAATTCCAAAATTTGATGTGCCGAAAGGCGAAACCGAAAAATCATATTTAGATCAACTAGTTTATCGGGGGTTCGCAGTTCGCTATGGTGGCAAAACCGCTAGTGAGGCAGAAAAGTTGAGCAATGCTGCTATCCGTAAAATACTATCTAAAGAAGTTTTGAGCCGTTTTGATATGGAGGCCGCCGTGATTGATCGTATGCAATATAACGGCTACTTTTTGATCGTGCAGGATTTTATCAATTGGGGCAAAAGTCGTGGCATAGTGTTTGGCCCAGGGCGTGGTAGTGCGGCTGGTTCGATAATGGCCTATGCGCTCAACATTACCGATATTGATCCGCTAAAATATGATTTATTATTTGAACGGTTTTTGAACCCAGAACGTATTAGTATGCCCGATATTGATATTGACATTCAAGATTCTCGGCGCGACGAAGTGATAGAGTATTGTGCTAATAAATATGGACAGTCACGTGTAACTAATATTGGTACTTTCGGTAAAATGATGGCCAAGAACGCTGTACGCGATGTAGCCCGTGTGTTAGAAGTGCCCTATAGTGAAGCCGATGCTTTAGCTAAATTAGTGCCCGACCCCGTGCAGGGGCGTCATGTGCCGCTCGAAAAAGCCATTCAAGAAAACCCGGATCTATCTAAGGCTTACGACACCGACCCAACCGCTAAACAGATATTGGATTATGCCAAGCGGTTAGATGGTACAATTCGCAGCCACGGTGTACATGCTTGTGGAGTAGTGATCGCTCCAAATGATCTGGTAGAATACCTACCACTGGAAATGGCTCAAAAAGGGGTGGTGGCCACCCAGTTCCCGTGTACTCAGGTTGAAGATCTTGGGTTGCTCAAAATGGATTTTTTGGGTTTAAGTAACTTAACGGTTATTAACAACACACTGCGTATAGTCAAAAAAGTTACTGGGTTACAGTTGAATATTTATGAAATTCCGCTTGATGATAAAAAAACTTTTAAACTGTTCCAACGTGGTGATACAACTGGTGTTTTTCAGTTAGAATCGGCTGGCATGAAACGTTATCTGCGCGATTTAAAACCAACTGTGTTTGAAGATATTGTGGCAATGGTGGCGTTGTATCGGCCGGGGCCATTAACGGCTGGGATTGCTGATAGTTTTGTGGCTCGTAAAAATGGTCGTGAAAAAATCAGTTATGATCATAAACTAATGGAACCTGCTCTAAAAAGTACCTATGGAGCGATGGTGTACCAAGAACAATTTATGCGTATCGTGCGCGATATGTGCGGTTTTACGGGTGGTGAGGCCGACACATTACGCAAAGCTGTCGGTAAGAAAAAACGTGATTTAATGGCCAAAATGAAAGATAAAGTGATTGCTGGCGCTGTTAAAAATAATGTTGATAAAAAAATTGCCGAAAAATTTTGGCATGATTTGGAGGGTTTTGCCGATTACGCTTTTAACAAATCGCACGCCGCTTGTTATGCTCAGATTGCTTATTGGACAGCTTACCTAAAAGCCCAGTATCCAGATGCCTTTATGGCCGCGGTGATGACTAGCGATGCTGGTAACACTGATCGTTTAACAATTGAAATGTCAGAATGCCAACATATGGGTATTAAAGTTTTGCCACCCAATATTAATGAAAGTTATGACGAGTTTGCAATTGTGCCCGGCAAAAACCAGATTCGCTTTGCCTTAACGGCGGTTAAGGGTGTTGGTAAATCGGCGATTGATGAAGTTATTGAAACCCGTAACAATGATGGTAAGTTTGAAAGTTTAGAAGATTTTGGTAAAAGGGTAAATGCTACTAAATTTAACAAAAAGGCCTGGGAATCGCTAATCAAAACTGGCGCTTTCGATGATTTTGGCGATCGATCTGATTTGTTATTTAACCTAGATAAAATTCAAGCTTACGGCCAAAAGATTCAAAAAGATGTTGCTAGCGGCCAAACAGATTTATTTAGTATGTTTGGCGCAAATGACACCACCACGATGGAACAGCCAAAAATCGATATTGTCAAAGCACCCGCTAAGCACACCGACAAAGAACGTTTAGTCTGGGAACGTGAGTTGCTAGGGTTGTATATTAGCTCACATCCGCTGGATGGCTATGAAACGTATTTTGCCGAACAAACCATTAGCTACGAATCGTTAACACCTGATATGGATAATCAGCAAGTGTCAATCGGCGGCATTATTTCGTCAATAAAAACTTTTATTACAAAAAGTGGTAGCAAAATGGCCTTCATGCAACTCGAAAATAAAACTAATGAACTAGAAGTGATTGTTTTTGCTAGCGTCTACGAAAAATTGGGTGACCAGCTAGTCCAAGACGCAATTGTTAAAGTAGATGGTAAAGTCAATGCTCGTGATCGTAATGGTCGACCGAGCGATGAAGTCAAATTAGTCGCCGACAGTATTCTGATTTTAACCCCAGAAGATTTAAACAACTATAAATCTACCGGTAAGACTATGGAAGCACCAAAACCAACTAGATCGCGCCGCAGCTCATCAAGTTATCGATCATCAGCCGCTAATTCTGCTCCGGCTGAATCGGTAGTAATGGAAATCAGACCAGTTGCCGAAGTCAGCAAGCGTAAGATGTTTGTTCACATCAAAAATCCAGACGACCACGAAATTTTGCAGATGTTAAAACGTTATTGCAGTGAATATCCTGGACTCGGCGATGTTATTTTGGTGCTCGGTGACGACAACAACAAACGAGCGATGAAAATGCCGTTTAAGGTAGATAGTAGCAGTGATGTAGTCCCAAAGTTGGCCGCTTTAGTTGGTGATGATTGTGTCATTTTAAAGTAAACTGATACAACGCAATCCCAGTGGCCACGCTCACATTAAACGATTCTTTTTGTCCAAACATCGGAATTTCAACGGTTTGGTCACACAATTTGAGTAGCTCTGGTGTAATACCCTTAACTTCTTCGCCGAGCAAAAGCACCATTGTAGGTTGTGGGCTAAAATCTTGCATTTTAAGGCTATTTTTGGCTTGTTCTAGGCCGATTATAGCATAACTTTGACTTTTAAGCCGCCTGATGGCCTTAAAAATGTCATCTGAATGGTCAATTTTGACTAATTCTTCAGCCCCTAGGGCTGTTTTATGGATTTGTTTGGTCATTTTTTCGGCAATATGCGGCAAGCGGGTGTCGTTTTTTAGTTTAGGGTAGGGTGTATAGCCCGAAAGAATCACTTGTTGCACGCCGAATCCTTCGCAGGTTCGCAAAATTGACCCGACGTTGTAGGTCGAGCGAATATTGTGGACCAAAACTATAATTTTAGACATATATACATTTTACCACTTAAAAAAGTATCCATTATCTGCTATCATTGATTTATAACCATAAAAGGAAAAGGAGCAACCGGACGAGCTGGCTTGGTCAGTCGACCGCGTGATGAGTGAAGCGCTTAAGTGGGCATCAATGGACGAAGAAGAAGTACAACAAAGACGACGCCAAAAAGACGAAGAGGCGACCGAAAGCCGGTCGCGATTGCTTAAAATACCGTACTTAGACACCAGGGTTTTTGAAGACACCATACCGCTAGTACCACATATTTTAGCCGTGCCCGAAATGTACGATGGTCATATAGTGCCGCTGCAGGCGGGTGCTGGCACAGTGCCGTTTCAGTTTTGCGTAACTAGCCAAACTCCGCGCTCACTGATCGATAAAATGACGCAAAGCTATCACGACGATGGCCAAAATGTTGAATTCTTCTTGGTTTCAGAACCAGCCTTTAGACGGTTTATGAATCGTTATGATCCGCCCAAAGAAATAAAATATGACGATATTACAATTACTAATGCCGATAACGAAGCGGCAATCGATGAAGTTAGTAAGTTGCTCGATTCGGTATCCAGCGACAAGGTGTTTGATTATCTTATAGATCAAGCCGATAAATTGCACGCTAGTGATATTCACATTGAAAATATGCGTGGCAGTATTCGGGTACGTATGCGTGTTGATGGTGTACTGCACCCGGTGGCCGAGCTTAGTAAAGATCGCTACCGGGTAATTATTGGCGAGTTGAGTTCTAGGGCAGATGTTTCGGCCGCTAGTACTAAACCACAGAGTAGCCACATGCAAAAAGACATCACGATTGACGGTGTTACCCATACGCTCAACATTCGGGTTGAAACTGTGCCAACTATGTATGGCCAAGACGCCGTACTGCGTTTGTTCAACTTTGATGAATCGATGCTTAACCTTAACCTTTTGGGCTTAAGTAAAGACGAAATGTCTGGACTACAAGAGGTCATTAGCCATCCGCGCGGTATGGTGCTGATGGTGGGCCCAACTGGTAGTGGTAAATCGACCACCCTATATAGCATTATTAATGCCTTAAATACCACCGAGCGCAAGATAATTACCCTAGAAGATCCGATTGAATATGGTATCACTGGTATATCCCAAATCCCTATTCATACCGATAACGGTGAAGATAGTTTTGCCGAAGGCTTGCGTAGTGTGCTGCGTTTGGACCCAGATGTGGTGATGGTCGGTGAAATCCGCGATCAAGATACGGCTAAAACAGCCATTCAGGCTTCGATAACTGGTCACTTAGTGCTAAGTAGCTTTCATGCTAATTCAACCGCCGCCGCTTTTTCGCGCATGATAGATTTGATTGGTGTGAACCCAGTATTTAGTACGGCTATCCGCTTATTGGTGGCTCAGCGACTAGTACGCAAACTAGACGAAAAATCTAAAGAAGCTTACGAACCAGATGAAGCCACTAAAAAATGGGTGCGTGAAGTGCTCAAGGATGTACCAGATGATGTT
This sequence comes from Candidatus Saccharimonadota bacterium, assembly GCA_009778675.1. GTDB lineage: Bacteria > Patescibacteriota > Saccharimonadia > Saccharimonadales > Saccharimonadaceae > WRFU01. The sequence continues at coordinate 1,813 of WRFU01000012.1, read as the reverse complement.
AAGCCGAATCTAGATAGCTTTAAGCTTTACAAACCCGTGCCAACTAAAGATGATCCATTTGGCTACAAGGGTCGCATGGTGGTGATGGAACAAATGGTGGTTGGTAGTGATGTCCAAAAGTATATCCGCGGTGATGCACAAGAAATTAGCACCGATGCAATAGAAAAAGCCGCCAAGAAAAACGGTATGCTTACCCTGATGGAAAAGGGAATGTTAGCAGCCCTGCGGGGTGAAACCACCATCGAAGAAATTAACCGCGCTATCTAAAACCCCTTTTCAGTCAGCGTGTTACGTGCTATAATGCTCCAAGATTACTTATAAAACAAGAGAGAAAGTATGAGTTTTGAATTAATTAAAGCTGCTACCGATAAGCAGAAAAAATCAGCCGTCGTCGATGTTAAAAGCGGCGATACAGTAAAAGTCCACCAAAAAATTAAAGAAGGCAATAAAGAGCGTATTCAGATTTTTGAAGGCACTATTATTCGGGTTGACCGTAAAAATTCACACACTGCCAGGATCACTGTCCGCAAAATTGCATCTGGCGTAGGGGTAGAAAAAAGTTTTTTGCTGCATAGTCCACTGGTTGTGAAAATCGAAGTCATGCGTAGGGCAAAAGTCCGCCGCAATTATTTGTCGTATTTAAGGCAACGTAGTGGTAAATCAACCAGGTTAACTGCCAAAGACTTTGACCGGTCGATTAATGATATTCATGACAAACAAGCCGAAGCCGTTGAAGAAGAGGTCAAAGAAGAAGCCAAAGTTGCGGCCGAGGAAAAAGCCGAAGAAAAAGCCCAAGCAGAAGCTAAACTAGAAGCCAAACAGGCCGAAGTTGAAGCCCGACACGAAGAAGAAGCTAAATAAAGAATAATGGCTGGCCTCATGTATGCGAGGTCAGCCATTTTTAGGTGGTGCGAGAAACGCTACTACAGGTATTTACCCATCTTTCTACTCGATTTATATCGTGCGTTTGCTCAACTTCAGAAAGACGTAGCTCGGTTAACCGTTTAAGCTTGCTAAATCCAACGCAGCAAGAGTTTACCAGTTAGTCCCCCGCACCACTTGCTACCGATTGTAGCATGGTACGATATAATAGTACAAGCATGAGTATTATTTTGGGGATTGATGAAGTTGGGCGTGGGCCATTAGCCGGACCGTTGGTAGTTGGTGCGGTCGTATTAAAAACGCCGATTGAGGGATTAAAAGACAGCAAGCAATTAACTAAAAAGCGGCGTGAAGAACTAAACGTTGTAATTAGAACCAGTGGGGCGGCAATCGGCTTGGGCTGGGTATCAGCGGTTGAAATTAATGAGATTGGCTTAAGCTACGCACTTAGACGGGCAACCAAATTAGCCGTGCAACAAATCGAAGTGGCTTATAACGAAATTATTATCGATGGCACCGTTAATTTTTTGGCTGATACTAATAAAGGCCGGTATGTAAATACCATGAAAAAAGCTGATCAATTAATCGCCAGTGTCAGTGCAGCTTCGATAGTGGCCAAAGTAGCCCGGGATGCATATATGATTAGTTTGCCGGACGACAAGTATGGTTTTAAAGATCACGTTGGCTATGGCACTAAGAAGCACTTAGACGCAATTAAAAAATATGGACCTTGCACCGAACATCGCACTCGTTACGCGCCATTCAATAATCACGCTGTTGTAGAAAGTACAGCAGTTAGTAATACTACCAAAAACATTGGCGATAAGGCCGAAAACCAAGCGGCAGTGTATTTGGAGCATTTAGGGCATATGATTATTGAACGGAACTGGAAAACGAAGTTTTGCGAAATCGATATTATCAGCCAAAAAGA
>WRFU01000011.1 GCA_009778675.1 Candidatus Saccharimonadota bacterium | reverse complement strand
TATTGTACCAAATTTATGGTATTATAAGGATATGTTAGATGAAATGCATTATGATATTAAACTAGAAGAATTATTAGGTGAAAAGTTTAATTTGCATTCATCGATCGATAAAGTAATTTTGCGCGAAGTACCTGTAAGTGGCAGTGCCACGGCCACGGTTTTTTTGAGCCGGAACAAGCACTTGTATGCCTATATAGCGGCAAAATCAAAAATGCAGCTAGCCGATGTTAAAAAGATTTTGTTCAATATGGGGCTTAAAGCAGAATTGTTTTTTCCGCCGGCTGGTAAAATTAATTATTTTGAAGATGTGGCACGGGCTAAGTTTTTAGAGGTTTTCCCCGGGCGCAATGTGGTCACTAACGATGATTTGATTTTTTATAAAACTTTAGTTGATTATAACCCGGCGCTAGTACAAATCACCGAAGTAAAAAACGGTATAATCCGCATTTATGACCCGGATACTAGAGGTAAATGGCGTCAGGGCGCTAAATTTAGTTATCGTAGGATCAAAACGTCGTGAGTCGCGAAACTAAAAATGTGATTGAGGTTAAAAACTTTGTTATGCGCTTTGGTGACAAAGAAGTTATTCATGATCTATCGTTTGCGGTTAAACGTGGTGAGACGTTTGGTTTTTTAGGCAGCAATGGTAGCGGTAAAACCACTACTTTACGGGCGCTGCTCGGTATTTATGAACCGACGGCTGGCGAGCTACTAATCAATGAGCAAAAATACGATGTTGCGGGTAATACGAAAATTGGTTATTTACCAGAAGAACGCGGTCTGTATAAAAAAGAGCAAGTATTGGATGTGATGATCTATTTTGGCCAACTAAAAGGTATGACGCGCGCGGCCGCTAGCGATTTTTCGCTTAAATACCTGGCTAAAGTTGGTTTAAATGGTTACGAAACTTCGCGTATCGATAAACTTAGCGGCGGCCAACAGCAAAAAGTCCAGCTTGGTATTACGATTATGAATGATCCAGAACTGCTGATTCTGGATGAGCCCACCAAGGGCTTTGATCCAGTTAATCAACGACTATTAATGGATATTATTCTTGATTTGCAGCAACGCGGCACGACGGTCATGATGGTAACGCACCAAATGGATGAGGTTGAAAAATTATGTGATCGCGTGCTTTTGCTCAAAGACGGCATAGCCAAAGAATACGGCACCGTCGCCAGCGTGCGTAAAAAATATGGCGGCAAGCACATGGAAGATATTTTCATTAAAATTTACGGTGGCATTGATGGCGAGAATGAGGATGAGACCAATGGACATTTTTCGTTAAGTGGTTTGGCAAAATCACAGAAGAGGAAAAAATGAAGAAGAAGCTTTTTGGTCATAATTTCGCGGTTGTTTATCGATTCGAAGTGGTTCGCACGCTAAAGAAGAAATCTTTTTGGGTTACGATGTTGGCTTTTCCGATTTTAATAACAGCAGTTTTTGGCATTGCTTTTTACGCTGGTAACCAAAGTGATACGGCTAGTGCTAACCTAGCTAAGGAAAAGTTCTCGATTGGCGTAACGGACAATAGTAACGTAATATCTGGCACAATTATTAAACAAACTGGTGCTACAAAAATTACAGATAAAAATACTGGCATGGCGAAAGTTAAAGCTGGTAAATTAGATGCCTATTTTTACTATCCAAAAAATCTAGCTAAAGATAAAGTAGAAATTTATGCTAAAAATGTCGGGATTTTTGACAATAGTAAGTACCAAGCTGTGGCGCAGTCGTTGTTGCAAAGTTCGGCTTTAGCTAAAACTAGCCCCGAAGTCGTGGCGATTTTAGGTAGTAAAATTAATTTTGATGTGCAAACTTTTCAGGATGGTAAAAGCTACAATCCGATGATGGAAATGATTGCACCGGGTGTGTTTCTGGTGTTGTTTTACTTAATTATCGCCACGTTTGGTGGGCAGATGATGAACGCTGTAGTTGAAGAAAAAGAAAATCGCGTGAGCGAAATGATTTTAACAACCATAAAAGCCCGCACATTGATTATTGGCAAAATCTTTGCTTTTCTAACGTTAATTTTAATCCAAATGTTAGTGATAGTCAGCTTGGTAGCTATTGCCTATTTGCTGCTGCGTAATAACTTAAATTTGCCGTCATTTGCCTTAAGCCAAATTCCACTTAACCCAGGTCGGATTATCACTAGTTTTATAATTTTTATGGCCGCACTGTTATTATATAGTGGTTTATTGGTGGCAATTGGTGCTGCTATGCCAACTGCCAAAGAAGCCAATCAATTCTTTGCTATTCCAATGCTGCTGATTTTTGCACCACTTTATGTAGCACCAATGTTAATTACCAGTGTTAAAACGCCGATGATATCTTTTTTGACCTTTTTCCCATTCACGGCGCCAGTACCTTTGATGTTGCGAAACGCTGTTGGTAACTTGACGGCAATAGAAACTATTATTGGTTTTTCGATTTTGACAATAACAGCAATAATCATATTTGTTATTGCGGCGCGCTTGTTTCAAACTGGCGCTGTGGAATACAGCAAGAAACTATCATTAAAAAATGTGTTTAAGAAGAAATAGCTAAATAAATTGCAAAAGGTTTAGGCGGCTCACTTAGAGCCGCCTTTTGTCATTGGGCATCCGTGATTCGATAGCCAAAACCAAAACTATCAAACTCTGTTGTTAGCTCTGCTACCCCATCAGGGAATTCTGCTTGAACTTTTGGATCGTCCATATTCAGCAGACGTAGATCTAGGTTTCCTAATTCGTGATCTACCCAATCGATGAATCCGATCAAATGCAGTTTTTTGATAGTATATTCCTCAGTATTTTTACCGCCAGTTTGGTTAAATCGGAATGCACAACCTTGTCCGCCGTACCATTCGATATATTCGATATCGACAGATAGGGCATCGTCGATACATACAGGCCGATCATCAACCATAATTGCCTCTACCAGTGCGTAGGCCATTTTGCCAACTCCTTAAATGTGCTCGCCCATTGACATTTTTATTTAACCAAGAATAATTAAGCTTGTCAACGTTATGAATTTGCTAGTAGTGCTTTGCATCGCGAAATAATAATAGTGGCGATTATGCCATTGGTAATAATATTTATAGAGTGATCGAGCAAAGTTACATAGTTGTAGCTAGTGGTAGCAATGATACAAAATATCATCGTAAAAATTTGGATTACCCACATCGAAAGGGTTTCCTCGCCCGGTTTGAACCAGGCTTTGCGCATGGTGGCAATTGCACCCAGTACACCAGCAAAAGTTATTAAGGTTGCGGCGATTTCTGATTGTTTTACGAACGCCCAGCAGATTAAAGCCGCCATAGCAGCTATAAAACAAATAATATCAACGCGTTTTATATCACGCTGACCACCGTTTTTGAAAGCTAGGACTACGACTGTAGTGGCCAATGTTAACATGGCGAACTCGTACCAAATCATCGCACCAGCACCATTTGTAAAAAGCACTGCTGTAAGTACTGCGGTAGTGGTTGACCACACCATCCAGGTTATAGGGTTTGGGCGGGTTTTGCCACGCCAGGTATTGTATAAATATGGTGCGTAGGCAATGAATGGCAAAATTACTGCAATTATGCCGGCAATAATTTTAATATCCACTATTTTAATTCCAATATGACGAGATTTTCGATGTGTGGAGTGCGTGGGAAGAAATTATATGGTTGGCACAAATTAATTTTATAGCGTTTAAGCAATGGCGCAATGTCGCGAGCCTGGGTGGTAGGATTACAGCTTAGATAGATGATTGTTGGGGGTAATACCCTAGTTAGTGTCATGATGACACTAACATGTAGCCCAGCCCGCGGTGGATCTAAAATGATTGTTGCGTCGGCTGTTATGTAATTTAGGGCATCTTCGGTTTTTGCATGGATGGCAATCGGGAGTCGCGCAGAAATCGGTTGGTCAACGACTCGCCCTACGTTTGCGGTTAATTCGCTGTAAGCATGTTTGTCAGTTTCAACCAATACTAAATCTTTATCACGAGCTACAGATAAACCAATCGTGCCCACGCCAGCATACATGTCGACTACCCTATCAGTCGTGATGTATTCTTTAATTTTCTGCAGTGCTAACCTATAGACGGGCAAGTTTATTTGAAAGAACCCATTAGGCGAATATGAATATTTATAACCAAGTAGTTCGTCGGCTAAAGGCTGCATATGTGGATGAGACTTGTTATTCTCGAACAATGCGCTGCTCACTTGACCCACTTGGTCACAACGTATTAATAATGACTGATATTTGCGAGCTTGTTCTTTGTGGGTGTTTAAATCGGCTATGGTTCGCTGGGCTTCAACTAAGATCTCGGGCCGTTCAATACTTGAACTTGTTATGGGTGTTTTAATGTGTGTACCGCGTTTATGAAAAGCCAAATCTATTAAATTTTTATTGTTGTCCCAATATAGCGAATATTCCATTTTGTTACGATAAAAATATTGCCGACCGTCATCCTGAACTTGTTTTGGGATCTTGAGACCAGATTCCGAGACAAGTTCGGAATGACATAGTGAAAGTTGTTGGCGAAATGCTTCTTGCACTAGTAAAGCTTTTTGTTCTAGCTCGAAGTCGTAATCCATAATTTGCCACGGGCTGGTACTTAAATAACAATCATCTTTTGGTTTTATGCGATATGGTGAATGTTCTAAAACTTTTGTGGTTATACCTTCTACAAATTTAGCCTTATTTTTGGTAATTTCGATTTCAACTAGTTCATTCGGTAGGCCACCCCACACAAAAGCCTTTTTGCCATTTTCGAGCGTACCAATCGCCTGCCCGCCGGGCACCAACTTGTCTAACTGCAAAGTTTGTTTTTCATGGTTTAGCATTACATCAATTGTAACACGTGGCTATTTTTTACGGCTACGAGTGGTCTCGACTAACTTGCCGTCACTAATACGAAACGACATATCGGTTCGGCCGGCGATGTCAAGGTCGTGTGTGACTGCCACGACAGTGGCATTTTCTTTCCGAGATAATTGGTGTAATAAATCGAAGATCATTTTGCCGGTAGTGTCGTCGAGGTTGCCAGTTGGTTCGTCCGCTAAGATCAAATTGGGCTTATTGGCCAACGCACGTGCGATAGCTACACGTTGCTGCTCACCGCCAGATAGTTTGCCTGGCCGCGATAGTTGCCGCGCGCCTTTGATACCAACCTGGTCTAATAATTCTTCGGCTCGAGCAATTCTGGTTGGTCTGTCCACACCAGCAAATTCCATTGCCAAACAAACATTTTCACGGGCTGTCAGGTTGGGGATCAATTGATAATTTTGAAACACAAAACCGATTTCATGGCAACGATAATCGTCCAATTCCCGGCCATTAATCTTTTCAATATTCTTATCGGCTACTTCAATATTGCCACTTGTTGGCCGGTCTAGTGCGCCTAGCAAGCTAAGTAGAGTCGATTTGCCAGAACCACTTTTGCCAATTATGCTAGCAAATACACCATCGCTGACGGCAAAGCTAACATCGTTAACTGCGGTAATGGTGCTACCATCGCCGGCTTTAAATTCTTTGGTTAAATTAGACACTTTTAACATGATTCCTCCTTATTCTGCCCTTACCGCTTCGGCGGGGCGGACTTTCATAGCGATTACACTGGCGGCAGTAGCGCCAACCGCAGCGGTTATGACTGCTACGCCTAATGCGTATAGCACAATTGTCCAATCTATTTTAACCACGACATCACTGATAGCTCGACTGCCGCGATTAGCAAACTGGGCGAAGTTTGGTCTTTGGCCGTTTGAGGTTGACCCTTGGACACCATTTGACCCACCGCCTGTTGGCATACCATTGTCTTGCTGTGAACTAGAATTGCTAGAACTAACTAGTGTGTTAGTCAGTGGTGTAGCGGCCACAATACCGACACCAAGTCCGATTATTACCGCCAAAAGTGTCAGCACCAAGCTTTCGGCGACGAATTGCGTAATAATGGTTTTACCTTTGGCGCCAATGGCCTTAAGCACACCGATTTCGTTGCGACGTTCACGTACTACCATTAGCATGGCCAAAAAGATGATAACAGCCGCTGCCACGCCACAAGCAATTAGACTGATCGTGCTGGTAGTTTTAATACTAGCTAGACTATCAATAGTGGTTTGGGCATTAGCTTTGTCGCTGGTTACATCGGCAATATTGTTACCGTTAGAATCTGTACCCAACGTACTGGTAATGGCCGTTACGGCTGCGTCGGTGTTATTGACGTTATCGACAGTAGCAATAATAGAGTTAATTGTGCCCGATTGCCCACTCAAGGTTTGCAGTGTGCTGAGTGGCAAAACTACCACCGAGCCTATACTCATGTTACGCCCGCCGCGTGGCTGGCCAGAATTAGAATTGGTCGAATTTGACGAGGTTGAATCACTACTAGCTAGGATGCCTTTTACGGTAATTGTTTTGCCGTATAAGGTAAAGGTCGAGCCAACTTTTAGGTTATTTTGTGTAGCTAGTTGGTCACCGACCACTGCTTCATCGTTCGAAGAAGTGCCATCGATCATGTCACCAGAACTTAGTTTTATGTTGCCCAAAGTTGAAGCTAATTGGCTAGGATTATTAACGCCAGCCAGTGCTATTGGCATCTTAAAGCCAGTAATTTGGGCAGCAGAACTACTATCGCTACTGCTAAGTTCGTTGCCACGGTTAAAGGTTGGTGTTGGACTGGTTAAATTAGTATCGGTGCCCGAAGTAGCACGGACTGTTAGTGTAGCACTAGCCGACGCAACGTGTGCAACATTCTTTATTTTTGTAAGATCGGCCGTTGTTAAGGTGTTGCCTTGGCTAGAATTAGAGCTAGAATCACTGGTAGAATTGGATCGCTCAAAACCACCACCAAAACCCATGCCGCCAAAAGCTCGCATGCCAGCCGGTGTAATTGTGATATTATTGCCAATTGACGCCTGGACCGAATCAATTTTAGTTTGTACTGCCTGACGTGCCACTAACATGGCTAACGCGAGGCCAATCGCCAATGCTAAGATTAATGTTACTGATATGGTGCGAATGCCATTACGAAAAGCATTTCGTACCCCGCGTGAAAAACTATTCATTTGTTCCTCCTTTTGTTAATTTAACCGTGAACTTGGCTCCTTTGATTTTGCCGTGATCAACTATATTCTCGGCCACGATTTTGGCATTAATTTTGTGAGCCAGATTCTGTGCCAAACTCAACCCTAAACCGTAACCTTGCGTAGTACGGGCTTTATCAGCGCGATAAAAACGATCAAAAATATGTGGTAGATCGTCTGGTGCGATGCCAGATCCTTGGTCTGAAATATTTATACTTTGCCGATTAGCACTTATTGTGATGGTGGATTTTGCAGGGCTGTATTTAATGGCGTTGTCGAGTAAGGCAGTTAGAATGTCATGCAACGTATCGGCATCTGTTAAAGTGTTAATACTTTTAACTTGATTTGAAATCTTGATATGTTTCGCCGTAGCTAGCGATTGCAATTGTTTGATGGCGCTTTGGCTTACCTGCGCCAAGTTTGTGTTAGTTAATAACGGTTTGTCGATTTTACCAAGATGCAGTAATCGGTCAGTTAGTTCTCGCAGCTTGCCGATTTCTTCGAGATTGCTTTGTATACCAGCTCGCAAATCTTTGTTGGTAGTCGATTTATCACGTAGCAGAACTTCGTTTTCCATCTGCATGCCGGCTAGTGGCGTCCGGAGTTCGTGGCTAGCATCACTAGCAAAGCGACTTTCGGCTTCTATGGCATTCTTGACTGGACGCAATGTGTATTGAGCCAAAAAGTAGCTTGCCACAGCTCCAGCTAGTAACACACCCACATTAATAAATATTAGTTCAATTAGTAAACGAGCACGGATGCTATCATCACGCCGTTGCATAAAATCTCGGATTTGGGCGTTAGTATTTATAAAACCACGTTGGATCATTACACCATTTGGTGGGAACGGTCGGTTCATTTCGGAATTAGCGACACCGTAGAACGCTGCACTAAAACCAACGCAAATTATTAACAAGATAGTTGAATAAATGGCAGTTAGTTTTAGAACGGCTTTATCGAATAATTTCATTCGTCTTCCCCGATTTTATAACCGAAACCACGCAACGTATGGATTAGTGGACGGCTTTTGAACGGTTTGTCTATTTTACGCCGCAAGCTGCCAATGTAGGCTTCAACCGTATTGGGCAAAATATCGCTGTCGAAATCCCAAACGTGGCCGATAATTTTATCTTTGCTAATGGTATGATCTTGATTCCGCATTAAGTATTCTAATAATGCAAATTCGGTACTGGTTAATTTGATGCGCTTTTTGCCACGATGGACAGTAAAGTTCACTGTATCGAGAGCCAAATCACTAACCTGCAATATGTTGTCTGTCGTGTCAGTTGGGCGACGCAGCAGTGCCCGGATTCGTGCTAATAATTCTTCAAAACTAAATGGTTTTACCAAATAATCGTCGGCACCAGCATTTAAGCCTTCGATACGATTATTAACATTACCTTTGGCGGTTAAAATTATAATTGGTGTATGAATCCCGGCAGCACGTAGTTGTTTGGTAATTTTAACACCTTCTAACCCGGGCAACATGCGATCGAGAATTATCACGTCGTATTCATCACCTAACGCGGCGGCTAGACCGTCATCACCATTGTCGTGAGTCTCAACCACAAAACGTTCTTGTTTAAGCCCGCGCGCAATTGCGCCAGCAATTTTAGGTTCGTCTTCGACTAATAAAACTTTCATATAACACTATTATAGAGCTAGAAAACTGAATGGTAACTGAATTTTGGTTTTGTCATCTAAATATGATTCCGACAATCGCCACAATGCCAATAATTATCCATATTACGTTAGTTGCCGCCGAAGGTATGGCTCTGCGGACAACCGCTAGCACTAATAGACCAATTGCACCGACTAGATTTATAAGTTGGTAAATAATACTTCGGCCGTCTAATACGCCATAGCTAATTAACCCGTAGGCTGTAAGTAACGCCACGGCACCGACCCAACCAATCACATCGCCAATAAACAATATACGGTTATCGACACCTTTTTGGGTATTACTGTGGCTCAACAGATGATGGTCTACATCGCGCGAGAAAAACTTTAACATGGTAGTATTGCCCTATTCATATCTTAAAGCTTCGATTGGGTCTTTCTTGCTGGCGCGACGAGCTGGCAAAGTCCCAGCCAAAAATGCGATTAACATTATGATTAACATCACAACCAACATGCTAGCAATTTGGAATTTGCATAGTGTAAACCCAGGTAGATTTTTTAAGAATGTTTGGGTGGCGATACGATTAATTAACTTGCCAACGCCAAAGGCTGCAACTACGCCGATTAAACTACCCCAAAAACCGATTAGAATCGCTTCGATACTAAACATCGCAAAAACTTTACGTCGTGACATACCCATGGCTTTCATCAACCCGATTTCTTTGGTGCGTTCTTGTACTGACATAAATAGCGTGTTAATGATACCAAAACTGGCCGCTATTAGTGCCACAGCGCCAAAGCCAATTAGCGAAATCGTAATAGCGTCTACTACAGTTTGTACGGCGCCGATTTCGTCAGCCACAGTTCGGGCAGCAAACCCTTTTTGGCTTAAGTGATCTTTTAGATCGGTAATTTGTTGATCGGAAAGCCCGGGTTGCATTGTAGCCACAGCAGCTAGATACTGGTTCTTAACCGATGCAGGCACGCCAGTCGTTAAGATATCGTTTAGAGCCTTAGCCACGGCATCATTGATCCAGGCACCGCCGCTAGAATTCAACAGTGAATTTTGTTGCACGCCGACAATTTTTACATTGATAGTTTTAACTAACCCAACTGGTGTTTTGGCAGCCAGTTGCACAGTTTGGCCAACTGCTTTAGCGTCAGACCCAAATCCTAAAGCTTTGCCGTAATCTGGCAACAAGCTCATTTGTAGCTCATTAGTGTCATTACTGGGCGCTACACCGTGATTCGTTTGCACTGTAATGCCATCAACTAACTGATTGGTACTAATTTTGTACTGAGCACTGCCATTGGCAATATATAGAGCACTAACTAGATATTGTGGTGAGACTGATTTAATGTTGGTGGTAGTCTTGATCTTTGTAATGTCGTTGTCTGACAACGCTTTATACTCGCTACCCGCTACGGATGTTGTGTTGGCATTTGGATCGAACTTTTGTGGACCGCTGCTATTTGAACCCCTGTCTTGCTTAACTGTTATGAGTAGTGTATCTTTGCCACCAATACCACCAATTTGTTGATGAATATAATCATTCACACCCGCATTAACAGATACCATTAAGGTTATAACCAACCCACCAATAAATATTGCCACAATCGTTAGTATGGTGCGTAGTTTATTACGAAACAAATTTGAATTGGCAGCTTTAACTAAATCCCAGAGCTTCATTTTGTACCTCCTTTAACTAAGCCATCTACGATATGAATCTGTCGTTTGCAGCGTTTGGCTAAATCAATATCGTGGGTAACGATAATTAGCGTTATGCCCTGCTTTTTATTTAAATTAAATAGTAGATCTTCGACCATTTGACCGGTGTGGCTATCAAGGTTGCCAGTGGGTTCATCAGCAAAGATAACTTTTGGGTTGTTGACCAGCGCCCTAGCAATACATACCCGTTGCTTTTGGCCGCCACTTAGATCAATCGCCTTACTTTTAGCTTTATCGGCCAAATCGACTGTTTTTAAGGCCGCTAGCGCTCGTTTTTTACGTTCCCCAGCCGCTACACCAGCGATTTTTAGTGGTAGCATAACGTTATTAAGTACAGTGTCGTTGCTGTTCATAAAAAACTGCTGAAACACAAAGCCATACTGGCCGTTACGTAAACGGTTAATCTGTTTTTCTTTCATCCTGCTGGCGTTTTTACCATTCACTAGCACTTCGCCATGGGTTGGCTTATCTAGTAGTGCCAAAAGGTGCATCAGGGTACTTTTACCGCTACCACTTTTACCGATGATGGCGATAGACTCACCTTCTTTGATATCGAGGTCGATACCTTTCAGGGCATCGAATTTAGATGTTTTTTTGCCATAGGTTTTGGTTATTTTCTTCGCTGTAATTATAGACATAATTCCTCCTGTACCATTGTAGCACTTTAATCTAAACCTGGGGACAGGCTTTGTAGTAGCTGCTAGTCCTACCTTTTAATAATTATCGCACTGTAATTCAAAGTAGGCTTGTGGGTGGCCGCAGACTGGGCATTTTTCGGGGGCATCGGTACCCACGTGGATGTGCCCGCAATTTAAGCACTTCCAAACTACTACGCCATCTTTTTTGAAGACCTTACCTTTGTTGATGTTTTCTAGCAGCTTTTTGTAGCGTTCTTCGTGACGTTGTTCGATCTCGGCTACACCTTCAAATAGTTCAGCTAGTTCGTCAAAACCCTCTTCTTTGGCCGTTTTTGCAAAACCAGCATACATATCGGTCCATTCGTAATGCTCACCGGCCGCCGCATCTTTTAGGTTGTCTGGCGTACTTGGCACAGCATCACCATGCAGGGCTTTAAACCATAACTTGGCGTGCTCCTTTTCGTTGCCGGCAGTTTCTGTGAATATAGCGTTAATCTGCTCTAAACCGTCTTTTTTAGCTTGACTAGCATAGTAGGTATATTTCATGTTTGCTTGTGATTCGCCGGCAAAGGCCGTTTGCAAATTTTTTTCAGTTTTAGTACCTTTTAGATTTTTCATAGTTTTTCCTTCTTTCTTATATAATTATATAGCATGCAGGCGGCTATAGCTTGCACTTTAGAGTGACTTTAACCGTGTAATCGTTTTGTCCGTAGGGGCTTTTAGGGTTAATCGTGTCCTTGGTACCGTTTATGTCGCAGCTGCTGTCTTTTAGGGATTTAACTTTATCTTTATTGTCTTTAGTCGTTCTGCTTAGGTTATCTAGATCAACTTTTACACCCGTTTTTTCGTACTTTTTAAGGAACTTGCTCAGATCATCTTTAGACCGACCTTCTTTTAGTTGGGCATAAAATAATTTAGTGTAAAATTCGTTGCCTAAATCCGTCATGTATCCAGTTAGCCTCTTTTCTTTACTAGCTGGGGTCTCAATTACGCCAGTCATAAATAGTGTGGCAGTTACAGCGCCGGCAATCACTAATATACCAATAATAGCTAGTATTATTCTTTTGGATTTTTTTGACTTTTTAATAGGTGTTTCCATGGTTTTGTTCCTTTCTTATCGCTCCGCTTCTTCTTTTTAATAATATACCAGATAAATCCGCCTGTCACGCACAGAGCCAGCGATACAGCGCCGCCGATGAGATACGGAATGATATCAAAACCTGCTTTTTTGGGCTTGGCGGCCACGGGAGCTGTGTTCTGGGGCACGATTAGGCTATTGGCTGCTTTTGTGCCAACCTTGCCAAACCTATAAACTGTTATGACGTATTCTTTTATGTGGCCGTTTTCGGCAGTAGCCTTAAAAGTGATTTTGTTGATGCCGACTTTCAGATTATTCGAACCAACTTGTTTAATAGTTTCGTAAGTTTTTTCTTTGGGTGTGTACTTAAAACTTACACTGCTGACCTCAAATGGCAGATAGACGGCGTAATTCGTGATGTCTGGTGAAAAGGCTGGGCTTAATATGCCAATGCTGGGGCTAAGTGATTCTAGCCGATCTTCTGCCGAAACTGGTTTGTTGGGATCTTTACCACGTTTAATATTAACCCGATAGACTCTTTGCGCACCATTTTCTGCGGTTACAGTGATAGTTGCTGTGACGGTTTGTTCGGCTATTAGTCCTGGGCTACTGACGCTAACTTTGGCCTTGGAATCATTAGCATAGGCTGTAAAATTTACTCGTGTCACAGCAAATGGGACTTCCATGCTGTAAGAAGTAGTATTAGGCGAAAAGTTAATACTACCGGTAGAAGGTGTCAGGCTTTTTAATTTATTGTCACTACTGCGATTATCTTTGCGGTTAATGGTAATAACGTAAGTTTTATTGTTGCCAGCTGGGGCGGTAACTGTTACATAAAACCGATTGTCGCCGTAGCCTAGGCCAACAGTACCAGTACCGCTGACCCTAGCACCCGCATCAGCCGTACTAGCGTTGATTTTAGCACTTGTAACGCTGCTGCCAACTGATAAGCTGTAGCTAGTGTTACCAGCACTAAAACCAGGGCTGATTGAATAGCCTGTGACACTTAGACTGCCTAAGTTGGCGTTACTTGATGGTGGTGGGTTAACAGTTATAGACCTAGCGAATGACCCCGAAACAGCGACTGTACGGGCTAAGCCATCGCCAATGGCTAGACCAGACAGTGACACGGTTGATGTACCGACTTTTTTAGCCCTTAGGGTGATAGTAAACATAGTGGCGCTACCATTAATCATGCTGCCAGATTGCGCCCAATAGAATCTTCCGCTGGCAGGGGTATAGCTAACGCCCGAGATCCCGGGGCTAAAACCTACATAATCAAAACTGGTTGAATCATAAGCAAATGTCCCTTGAAAATTACCTACCCCACCACCACTAGTACCGCTGATGCTGGACACATAGGCGCTAACTGCAACATTTTGGCCGTTAGTCACACTAGCAGCTGCGCTAAGACTTACATAGGCGCTACCATCGGCATTAACGTTGCCCGAACGTAAAATCGGTATCAACAACGCAGCCAAGACTAATACGGCTATGAACAGTTTTTTTCTTTTCACTTTTTGCCCTTTTCACTACGCTTGGCTAATTTGTCTTTTAGTTTGGTGGCTGCGTATTGATTCATCAGCATGTTAAGTTCTTTCGAATCATGGGTGTCATTCCATTTTTCCATAGCCTTAACTACCTCGTGAACGGTGACATCATCGTCAAAGATATCATCAAATCTATCTGGGTCTAGGCCTTTAAGTTCATCTTTTAAGTCGTTAGCTTTAATCTGGCGGATGTACATGCTAAGTTTGTCTTGGTCTTTGTTGTTGATGGCTGTCATTAATTCGTCGATGTCGTAATCTTCTTGTTCTTGTGCACTAGTATCAACTACATCAGCTTCTACGGCATCAATTAATTTTTGCTTATCATCAGCATCAAAGCTGTTGCTAGAACCTTGTGTTAACTGACCTTGATCGCTCACAAAATCCGAATCATTTTTAGAACCGATATTAACGTCAGGCGTAAAACTTGGGCTAACGTTGATGTTGATAGTGTTGGGGGTTTGAACAGGCGGTTCAACTGGCTCTTCTTCATCTACCTCCTCATCTTTTTTGCGTCGTTTGAATAAGATAATAAGTAGCAAGAGCAAAAGAAGCAGACCTAAAATGCCAAACAACCAGTAAGGGCTTAGGCCGAAGATCTTCCACGATTCCCTCTCGACGTTAATAATATAGGTACGCACAAAACCGTTTGCATCTGTAACCTTGACCAAAATAACATTATTACCAACCTTTAAGTTTTTATCGCCGGTAATTTTTACCTTAGCATGCTTGTCTTGTGTTTTATATAAAACATCTAGGTTGGTAACCGAATGTGGTACTGTCAGGCTATATTCTTCAACATCAGGGTCAAATTTAGGATTGATTTTATGATCTTTGACGGATAGATCGGTTAACTTATTGTGGCTGACTGATGCGCTACGGGTTACATTGATGGTATAAATCCTAATGCTGCCATCTTCGGCCGTAACTTTTATTTCGACAACATTTACTGCACCAACTTTAAAATCCTTATTACCGATAATCTCTACCTTGGCTTTTGAATCTTCAACTATGGCGCTAAGGTCTAATTTATCAATTTCGTAAGGTACAGTAATCGCATAGCTATTGGTACTTTTGTTAAAGTTAATCGGATAATCTTTAACAGTCAAACTTTTTAGATAACTGTTTGATGATTTTACACTTTCACCCGGTCGATGGACTGTTACAATGTAAGTTTTGACAGTGCCGTCTTCGGCCGTGACGCGGATCATGATATTGTTTGTGCCGTCATTCCAGCCAGTGTTACCGGTGACTACGACCGTAGCTTTAGGATCATTAGCCAGGGCGGTTACATTTAGGCCGTTGATGCCTTTTTTAACGGTAATTGAATAATTGGTGGTATTTTTATTAAAACTTGGGGTTAAGGTGTAGCCACTGACATTTAAACTTTTTAGGGTGGCATCGCTGCTTTTGGTCGCGGTTGGTGTTGGGCTGCTTTCACGTACAATGTTGATTGTATAGGTGCGTGTCGCACCATTTTGTGCTGTTACTACAATATTTACGGTGTTATTACCAACATTTAGACTATGCGCTCCAGCGCCAGTAACGCTAGCGGTGCTGTCTTCACGGGTGGCATTAACTGTTACACTACTGGCACTATTTGGCACAGTTAGGGTGTAGCTATTGGTGCTTCTATTAAAACTAGGGCCAATAGTATAACCAGAAACACTCAGAGCGCTTAGAAAGTTATTATCGGATAAAGTAGCCGGAGCAGTAATGGTTATAGATCTGGCCGACGGATTAGTTAGCGACACTATTCCGGCTAGTCCATCCCCCATCGCATTGCCAGACAAAGAAACGTTGCTAGTGCCAGCCTGTAGAGCCTTTAGGGTAACGGTGAACAATGTGGTGTTGCCAGCGATTGGACTGCCACTACCATCGACACCATAATATTTACCATTAGCAGAGTTAAAAGTAATTGGCCACGCTACACCAGATGAAAAACTAACATACTGAAAGTAGTTAGGATCCCACACAAACGTGCCTTGTATATTGCCGATTCCGCCACCAGCCGTACCCGAGATGTTAGACACACTAACAGAAACTGCCACATTTTGCCCATTAGCCACAGTAGTAGAACCACCAAAACTAACCGTAGCACTGCCAGCTGCGTGTGCAACATTTACAATTGTCACGCCCAAAGTTATCAAGAATGTGGCTGTGAGTAGGCTTATTAGTAATTTCTTAATCATTTTAACTCCTTCCTAATTAAATGATGATATTACTTGACGAAAGTACAACGATATCAGATTGCCATCGAAACTGTCGATTTCGGTATCTTTATTGCAATCGGCGGCTATGGCGTACGCCCCAGCTAGTGTGATTACTTGCCTAAAATGTAGTGATACTAAATTGCCATCGAAACTGTCAATGTTGCCATCGCCGTTAACATCACCTAGTACTACGATAGTTTTTTGATCTTTGACTTCCCCACCAACAATTAATTTCACAATCATACCAGTGCCAACTTCAGTACCAGTAAACTCCGTTGTGCCATCACTTTCGTAAATTGTTAACTGACTATCTGGGTTATCTAACTGGTCTTTCAGGTCACTTGGCGAGGTGTTACCTGTCACCGACAAAATGTAATCATCATCGATATCGTGGCCATAAGTATTAGAAGTTATTTTGTAGGTTTCATCATCGCTTGGTCGGTTGACCGTAATTTGATAAGTTTTGATTGTGCCATCTTCGGCCGTAACAATAATATCGAATTCATTGCTGCCAGCGACTAGGGTTTTTGTGCCATCACCAGTAACTGTCGCGGCCGAATCAGCACTTGTCGCGGTAATCACAAGACTGTTAACACCACTGGCGACTGTCACAGTATAATTTTGCACACTAGGGTCAAAGGCCGGGGTTAAACTACCTTCGCTAACTGTCAGGCTATCTAGATCGTTGTTGCTTGATTTACGCCTAATGTTGATTGTATAGTTTTTGGTAGTTGTGCCATCTTCGGCCGTGACTTTTACAATAAAAGTATTATTACCCTCGCTTAAGGTTTTAGTACCTAAATCGCCCGACAAAGTAGCTTTACCGGTGTCTTGCACTACCGCCGCTATATCAATCGACGTTACACTGTTTTCGACCGTTGCCAAGGTGTAAGTTGTGGTATTGGGGCTAAAGCTCGGTACGGTTACGCCGTCGGTAGATAAATCACTTAGGTTGGCGTTAGTACTGGCGGCCTCGCGGGTCACGGTAACCGTGTAATTGGCTGTGGTAGTGCCATCTTGAGCGGTTACAACCACCGTAAAGGTATTCAGACCAACCGCTAGAGTTTTAGAACCATCACCCGTAATACTAGTAATATCAGCATCATTTGCGGTTACGGCGATGTTAAGTGAAGTCTGGCTATATGGCACAGTGCCAAGATCATAGGTGTTACTGACATTTGGAAAACCTGGCACGGTGGCCATAGTACCACTCACATTGGTCTTTAAATCTGTTATGGTAGCATCGGTCTTTTTGGCACGGTTGACAGTTATAACGTAGTCTTTAGTTACAGACGTGTTTTCGGCTGTGACGGTGACAGTGATAGTATTGGCACCATAATTTAGCGAATGTGTGCCAGTACCGGCAGTCACGCTAGCCTGCGGATGGGCAGCCGTAGCGGTGACGTCAATTGATGAAACATTAGCTGCGACATCGACCGTATAAGCCGTGGTATTAGCGGCAAAGGCTGGGCTTAATATACCTTCGCTGACGGTCAAAGTCGCTAAATCAGCGTTGATTGATTGGCCTTTAACAATGGTAATAGAATAAGAATTAACATCCCCATTTTCGCTAATAGTTGAAATTGTCAAAACTTGGCCATCGGCTACATTGGTATAAGTCACGCTACCGCCAGTCGCTGGCATTGGTGAACCACTCAGTGTCGCACCTGGCATGGTTGTACCGGTAATAGTAGCAGCCGAATCAGCTAGAGCCGCATTGGCGGTGATCGACATAGTTTCGGGGTCGATAGTGTAAGTGTAACCAGTAGTAGTGTTGGGGCTAAAGACTGGCGCAAAAACACCAACTGGAGTGGAAGATAGCGTGATACTAGAAAGTTTATTGTTGCTTGATTTACGCCGAATATTTATGGTGTAATCTTTAGTAGTCACACCATCTTCGGCCGTAACTTTTATGACAAAAGTATTATCACCTTCGCTTAGGGTTTTATTACCCAAATCACCAGATAGAGCAGCTTTACCGGTGTCCTGCACCACCGCTGCCAAGTTGATAGATGTTACACTGTTGTCTACATCTGGCAAATTGTAAGTTGTGGTACTGGGGCTAAAACCGGGCACAGTTGTGTTATTGACAGTCAAATCGATCAGATTGGCGTTGGTGCTAGCGGCTTCACGCGTGACATTTAGGGTGTAAGTTGTCGAACCGCAAGTTTCCACTCCAGTATAAGCAGCCTGACAATTTTCGGCCTGAACAGTTACGGTTCGCGAATTAACAGCTGGATCAATACTAGTTAAATTCCATGTACCAGTTCCACCAGCCACAATAGTAGCTGCAGCATCGTTGGCGGTCGCACTAACCGTAGTGGTTGCAGTTGCATAAGGCACGGTCATGTTGTAGGCAGTAGTTCCAGCCGCAAAAACTGGGCTCAGTGTAATTCCAGCCAGTGATAAACTAGCAAGCGATGAATCGTTGGATAATCTTCGAACAGTTACAGTGTAATCCTTCGTGGTCACACCGTCTTCGGCCGTTACTTTGACGGTAATAGTATTATCACCAGTGGCAAGTGGTATTCCAACGCCATTTGGATAAGTAGTCGATCCACTAGTTATAACAATAGTCGAATGGCTGTCTTCTGGTGTGGCGGTAACATCGATATCACTCACACTACTTGCCACTGCCACGGTATAGTTAGTGGTGCTAATAGCAAAAGTTGGGTTTAAGCTACCATGATTTACCGCCAAACTAGCTAAATTAGTGTTTTGTGACAAAGTTTTGTTAATCGTTACCACGTAACTACCAACCACTCCGCTTTCGCTAATTGTACTAATCGTAAAGGTTTGCCCGTTGGCTATGTCGGTATAGGTCGCACTACCACCACTAGCTGGCATCGCAGCGCCCGACAGGCTCGCCCCCGGGAAAGTTATACCAGTGATCATAGCATTCGGATCGGCCAGAGTTGCGTTAATAGTAATTGTGTCAACATCGGAGCCGATGCTAAAAGTATAGCCCGAAAAAGTTGTGCTGGTGAAAGTTGGGGCCAATACTCCACTTGGTGTCGAAGTGACACTAAGGCTGCTTAAATAGTTGTTATCTGATTGGCGGTGAACATTAATATTATAAGTTTTGGTTGAACCATCTTCAGCCGTGACAGTCACACTGAATGGATTATTGCCCTGACTGACCGATTTAGTCCCAGTGTCACCTGACATGGTAGCATTCTTGCTGGAATCAGCCACCACAGCCGTAATATTGACTGACGAAACAGTACCGGGGACAGTCACGTTATAGGTGGTGATACTGGCGTCGAAATCAGTTAGGTATTCGGTCAAACTAGCATCTTTGACTGATAAACTGGCTAAATCAGCGTTGCTACTGGCAGCTTCGCGAGTCACAATAATAGTGTAATCAGCGGTGGTTGTGCCGTCTTGGGCAGTAACCGTGACCGTAAGAGTATTTAGGCCAACTGCCAGGTTTCTAACACCATCACCGGTAATGCCAGCAATATCGGCATCGCTAGCTACAGCACTAATATTAAGAGTTGCTTTGGCGTATGGCACAGTGCCAAGATCATAGGTGTTGTCAGGTTTTGGGAAACCTGGTACGGTGGCCATAGTACCACTAATATTGGTTTTTAAATCTGTTATCGTGGCATCGGTCTTTTTGGCACGGTTGACAGTTATAACGTAATTTTTTGTTACCGAGGTATCTTCGGCCGTTACTGTAACAGTGATAGTGTTTGATCCATAATTTAAGGTGTGAGTGCCAGTGCCAGATACAGTGGCTTCGGGGTTAGCAACTGTGGCTGCAACATTGATAGAAGTTATTGTCGTATCGACACTAACTGTATAATTAGTTGTGCCGCTGGCGAAGTTGGGTGTCAAAGTCCCTTCACTTACAGCCAGTGTTGCTAGGTCGGCATTGGTAGATTTATTTTTAACAATTGTAATTGTATAAGTCCCAACATCACCATCTTCGCTGAGGGTTGAAACGGTGATAACTTGACCGTTTGTAATGGCCGTAAAGGTTACGCTGCCACCAGTGGCGGGCATCGGCGAACCGCTAAGTGTCGCACCCGGCATTGATACGCCGGTGATTGTGGCGGTCGGATCAGCCAAAGCAGCCGTAATAGTCACTGCCGTTGTTTCAGCGTTTACGGTATAGGTATAACCATTGAAAGTGGTCGCGCTGAAAGTTGGCGCAAAAGTCCCACTTGGTGTCGATGTGACACTAAGTGTGCTCAAATTGTTGTTGCTGGACTTGCGGTAAATATTAATAGTGTAATTTTTAGTAGTAGTGCCGTCTTCGGCGGTCACGGTGACAATAAAAGTATTATTACCTACTGCCAGGGTTTTGCTGCCTAAATCACCAGATAAGGTGGCGGTTGTATCCTGAGTAACCGCGGCAATATTGATCGAAGTTTTGCTATTAGTCACAGCTGGCAAGGTGTAGGTAGTAGTGATGGGGTTAAAACTTGGTACGGTGACGCCATCGACTGATAAATCACTAAGGTCGGCGTCGGTACTAGCACTATGACGTAACACGTTAATAGTATAGTCTTTGGTTGTACATTCGTTCCCTGGGACACTAGCGTAGGCTGTATCACAGTTTTCGGCTGCTACGGTCACAGTTCGTGAATTGCTAGCCGGATCAATATTGGTTAGATTCCAAGCACCAGTACCACTAGTAATGGTGGCATCACTGCCAGCAGTGACACTAGCATTAACGTTGGTGGTAGCTGTGGCATACGGTACAGTCCCCGAATAAGTTGTAGTATTGGACGCAAAAGTGCCAATGTTAATGTTGCTGCTAGTTAAACTTAGACTGCCAAGATCGGCAAAGTTATTTAAGCGCTTGATTTGGATAGTGTAGGTTTCGGTTGTGCCATCTTCGGCAGCGGCGATAATATTGACGGTGTTATCACCAACATTTAGGGCTTGGGTCACTGGCATCGACGTTACAAAACTACCACCGGCATCGTTCATAGTGCCAGCGATTTCGACACTGGTTGTATTATATGGTACTACGGTTGAATAAGTATTGTTGGCGGGTTTTGTGCCAGCTACAAGGGTTGGGGTTAGTGGATAAGTTACAGCGGTATCACCAGTTTTAGCGACTGTTAGGCTACCTAGAGTGTCATCGGTGGATAGTGGTGTATCAACTTTTAGAGTTATACCACTAAGGTTAAGCGGCGCAGCGGGCGAAACTTTAGTTGGAGTTAACGAGGTTGAATCGTAATTAAACGGTACACTAGAGCCTAGTGGTGCATCAGATTTGACCTGTACATAAACCGAGAACATACGGCCACTTTGGGTCAGTAGGCGTTTTGGCAGTGGACCTTTGTCGATAATCATACCAATAAATTCGCCGGTTTCGGTACCAGTCATGCCACCACTCAGTACAGCATTACAGACATCCATCGACCAGTTAGTGATGTTACGTTGCGGCGCCGGGTTGTCAGCTGCCGACGGCCACATGCCACTATTGTAAGTT
Source organism: Candidatus Saccharimonadota bacterium (assembly GCA_009778675.1). GTDB lineage: Bacteria > Patescibacteriota > Saccharimonadia > Saccharimonadales > Saccharimonadaceae > WRFU01. The sequence continues at coordinate 10,004 of WRFU01000011.1, read as the reverse complement.
GTTGGCATATTGTACTTTTCGCAGAAAGTTGGTCGATCGACAAAACTAACTAGGTTTGGATCAAACCGCATGTGAATTTCTATACCCTGTGGGCCAACAACTAGACCTTGATTCCACATAAAGTCTAACTGCAACCACTCCCCAGGGCTAACATTAGCACCATCGGTCAATTTAACGCCAGTTGTCCAGTTAGTGTGATCAAAACGATAGGCGTCGATCGACATGCCACCATCGTTTGGTGTAGCCGTGGCTGGCTCTCGGGTGATTTCAACGGTGTAAGTTGCGACTACCGCGTCTTCGGCAATGACGGTGATATTGACTGTATTGACGCCAACATTTAGAGTTTTAGTTATTGGCATGGCAGTGGTTAATGTGGCAGTTGCATCAGACGCAGTGGCATTAACTGTGACACTAGTTGTGGCGTTTGGCACGGTAGTAGTATATTTATTATCTGTCGGTTTAACTCCTGCTACGAAAGTTGGTGTTAACGTATAACTTGTCGCGCTATCCCCTGTTTTCGTGACAGATAGACTATTTAAGCTGTTGTCGCTTGATAAGACCGAATTAGGTTGACGCACGATTTCAATCTGATAAGTAGCCGCAGTACCGTTTTCGGCAGTTACGGTAATATTAACAGTATTAGAACCTACACTTAGAGCTTTGGTTATTGGCAGCGAACTAGTCATACTTGCAGCAGTGTCAAATTTGGTAGCGTTGATATCTACACTGGTGGTTTCGTATGGCACAGTCACGGTATATTTATTATCTGTCGGTTTAGTACCAGCCGTGAAAGTCGGACTAGTGGTGTAACTTGTGGTGCTATCACCAGTTTTGGTAACAGCTAGACTGCCGAGGCTATTGTCACTTGATTGTGTAGCAGCGGCGACGTTTAGAGTTATACCACTCAGATTAAGTGGCGCAGCGGGCGAAACTTTAGTTGGAGTTAAAGTGGCAGTGTCATAATAAAAATTTAGTATAGCGCCGGGTGTGGCGGTTGGTTTAACTTGTACGTAAACCGAGAACATACGGCCGCTCTGAGTCAATAATCGTTTTGGTAGCGGGCCTTTGTCAATTATCATGCCAATAAATTCACCGGTTTCAGTACCGGTCATACCACCGCTTAACACGGCGTTACAAACATCCATCGACCAGTTAGTGATGCTGCGTTGTGGCACTGGGCTATCAGCTGCTGATGGCCACATGCCACCATTATAGGTGGTGGGCATGCCATACTTTTCGCAGTAAGTCGGGCGGTCAACGAAACTAAGTGCGTCTTTATTGAACATCATGTGGATTTCCAGACCTTGTGGTCCAGGTATTGAACCTTGATTCCACATAAAATCAAGTTGCAACCAATCGCCGGGGTTAACTGTTGCTCCGTCTGTCAGCTTGGCGCCAGTAGCCCAAGCGTCATGGTCAAATTTGTAAGCTTCGATCGACATGCCCCCGTCACTTGACGTTGGAGCTTGTGCCTGGCGTGTAATTTCAACGGTGTAAGTGGCAATCGTGCCATCTTCGGCCATCGTGATAAGATTGACAGTATTTGTGCCAACTGATAGAGCTTTGGTGATAGGTACGGGAGTAACTAGGTTGGCGTTAGAGTCGAATTTAGTGGCGTTAATGTCTACACTGGTGGTTTCGTATGGCACAGTGGTTGAATACTTATTGCTGGCTGGTTTATTACCGGCCGAAAAAGCGGGGTCAAGTGCGTATAATGTGGAGCTGTCACCGGTTTTGGTGACAGATAGGCTGCCTAAGCTGTTATCGTCAGATAAGGTTGGACTACCACCACCGCCAGCGACCGTTAAGGATATGCCACTCAGGTTAAGTGGCGAAGCCGGTGAAGTTTTAGTCGGTGTCAAACTAGTGGAATCATAATAGAAGTTTAAATTTGCACCAGGTGTGGCGGTTGGTTTAACTTGTACATAAACCGAGAACATACGGCCGCTCTGGGTCAGCAGTCGCTTTGGTAATGGACCTTTGTCGATAATCATGCTAATAAATTCACCAGTTTCGGTACCGGATGTGCCGCCACTTAGTACGGCGTTACAAACGTCCATTGACCAATTAGTGATGTTTCGTTGTGGCACTGGGTTATCAGCTGCCGACGGCCACATGCCACCGTTATAAGTGGTGGGCATGCCATACTTTTCGCAATAAGTTGGGCGATCGATAAAACTGACGTTATCTTTGTCAAACATCATGTGAATTTCTAAGCCCTGTGGCCCGGGTGCTGCGCCCTGCTGCCACATAAAGTCGAGCTGCAACCAATCGCCGGGGTTAACCGTTGCTCCATTGGCAAGTGGTGCGCCAGTTGTCCAGTTATCATAATCAAATTTATAGGCTTGGATAGCCATACCATTATCGCCAGGGGCAGCTTTAGCTACAGGTGTCGGGTGAACAATAAGTGCCGTCAGCGCGATCATTAACATAGCTACACCCGAAAAAATGATTGTTGGAATTTTTTTTGCGCTCATTCTTCTTATTCTCATTTTGTCTTCTTTCTTTGCCCTTAGTTCAGACTACCTATATATTTACCAACATAATCGGATAGCATAATATAGTCATCGACATCAATAATATCGTCATTAGTCAAATGCACGGCTTGGGCGTAAGGACCACTTAGTGGCACATAGCTGCCAATATGATTGGCAAACTCGCTGACATCATCAACGTCAACGATACCATTGCCATCAACGTCACCCTTGAGCACAATGTAAAGCTGATCGTAAACTGTGCTGGCAGCTTCGAGTTTGATTAGCATACCAGTACCAACATATGTATCAGGGTTGGTAATCAGATTATCGTCGTGATCATATACTTTTAAGTATTCTGCCGGGTTATCGAATTCGTCTATGAAATCAGATAGTTTTGTAAATGGTTCCATACCTGTTACAAAATCGATGTCACCATGTTGGATGCTATAAACAGAACTAGTTATAGTGGTAGCTAATGCTATTTTGTTAACATTAATTGTGTAAGTTTGCACCGTAAACGTATCAGGGGCAATAACCATAATTGTGTAGGGATTGTTGCCATCATTAAGTGTGATCGATGCACCTTTTATGATAGTTGCATTTGGGTCGATAGCTATAGCTGTTACATCGCTGGCGTCAAAAGTTGTGGCAGTGAATGGCACGGTTATATTGTAGCTATACACATCGCTGTTGAATGTTGGGGTTAAATTATGTCCAGCTACATCTAGACTGGCTAATCGAGCTTCATCGGCGCGATTTTGGTTAACTGTAATAGTGTATTCTTGGACAGTTCCATCTTCGGCGGTGACGGCTATAACAAAAGTGTTTTCGCCAGTTGTAAGAATTTTTGTACCAGCTCCGATAACAGTGGCATCGTTATCCCCCACTATTGCGTCAAAAGTTATCATTGGGGCTGAGCCATCAAGGTTGATAACATAGTCATGAGTTGCAGGATCAAACGCTGGGCTTAATGTGCCAACGCTAGACGTTAACCCACTTAATGCCGCATCACTCGATTTTGGTCGAGTAAAGTTGACGGTGTAAATATTCACTGAACCATCTTCGGCCGTGACGGTTATTTCGTAAACATTTAACCCTGCAGCTACACTCCGGACGCCAGCCCCTGTTACCACAGATCCAGGATTAGCCGGTATGGCAATTAGTTCCACTGACTGCTGACTTTGCTCACCCATCACATTATAAGTGTTGGTGGCGGAATTAAACGTCGGTAATAGTTGTTGGATATTTGAATCATTAGTGTTTCTAACAATTAGACTATTAAGTAGATTATCGGCATTTTTTTGGCGTTCAACATTAAGTCGATAAGTTCTACTAATACCCGTAGAACTAGTCACGACAATATCAACAACGTTGTTACCAACCGCCAGCACTTTTGTGCCCATACCTGTTACGGTTGACGTGGTTGATTCAGCTTCGCCACTAACAGTGATTAAATTAGTACTATTTGGAACAGTGACTGAGTAATTAACAGCAGTTTTAGTAAAGTCTGGGCTAAGTGTGCCGTCGCTTAAATCGATATAACTAAGATAATTATTCGCCGACAATTGCCGATTAACGTTTAAGGTGTAAGTAGCTGTTGTTGTACCATCGCTGGCAGTTACATCGATCGTGACAGTGTTCATACCAACTACAAAATCGCTATTACCAGATACTATATAAGTTGCATCTGGATCAAGAGTCTCTATATTTAGACTTAGATTTGTTACTTCGTTCGAAACATCGAATGTATAATCATAGACTTGTGGCGAAAAATCAAATACAGCTTCGGGCGCACCTAATTGTGTTAATTGAGCGCTATTAAGCTCTTGCCGAGTGATGTTGACAGTGTAAACGTTCAACTGCCCGTTGGCACTTAACACAAAAATTTGAATTGGGCCATTTGAGCCAACATTTAAGTTATATTGGCCAAAACCAAACGCGCTAGCGGCTGTATCGTCCAAAACGCCACTAATATTAACTGTCGAAACATCATAAGGTACAGTTACGGTGTAATCGTTGGTGGTTTTATTAAAGGTTGGGCTTAAATCGCCATTGCTGACTGATAGTTCGCGTAGCAGATTGTTGTCGCTTTGAGCCCGTGTTACCAACAACACATAGCTTTTGGCACTGCCTGATTCGCTGGTCACTGTTATAGTGATGGTGTTCAGGCCAACGTTGAGCTGTTGTAAACCAGTGCCATCGACGATCGCATTAGCATCTTCGGCCGTAGCTGTAATCATCATGCTATTAACGTCGTTTGGTACGCTGACGTTATATAATGTTACTGCTTTGTTAAAAGTAGGATAAAGTGTACCCGGCGTAATAACTAAGCTAGCTAGATTGTTGTTCGCCGAAGCAATTTTATTGACAGTGATAGTATATTCGGCGGTGGTTGTGCCATCGGCAGCTGTTACGGTAATTGTTACAGTATTATTGGCATCGTCTCCATAAACAAAACCACTATTACCGGTTACTGTGTAGGTTGCGCTATCATCCATAGTTACTGCACTTAAATCCAGCGATGTGTCATTGGTATCAACCGTATAAGCAAAAGTATCTGGGCTAAAAGTTTGGTTCAGCGTGCCGTTATTAATTGTTAATGTTTTTAATCGTGCTTCATCGGTACGTTCGCGAAAAACTCTAATTTGATAAGTCCGAATTTGACCGTCTTGGTTAGTAACAACGACCGGAAAAATATTCATCCCAATGCTCAAACTTTGCGAGCCGATGCCAGTAATGGTTGCCGCCGAGTCAGCTGCAGTGGCAGTAATAGTAATTGAGTCGGTGTCATTTGGCACTGTCACGTCGTAGATCGATTTGCTAGCATCAAAAGCCGGTGCTAAAGTGCCAGCGCTGACATCCAGGGCGCTTAGGTAGCTCGATGTTGCTTCTTGCGGCTGCCTAGTAACTTTTATAGTGTAATCTTTGGTATAATCAGTGCCGGCTTCAGAGGTTACCCGAACGATTACCGTATTCTCGCCAACTGCAAAACCCGAATTGCCCAAGATTTGATAAGTTGCATCTGGATATTCTGGCACAGCATCGATAGTCAGCGCAGTGTATTCATAAGGGATTATTACGTCATAATTAATAATTAGCGGGTCAAAGGAAGCGTCCGATGAACCTTCTGGATGAACGACACCTTCGTGTACGAACAGGCTTTTCAGATTAACATCGTGAGATTTATCGCGGACAACATTTATTAAGAAAGTATTGGTTGTCACACCATCTTGAGCGGTGACAGTTATCGTCACAGGTGTAGTACCTGTCGCTAGATTGCTATAGGTTGTAGCCCCAACCACAGTCGCCTTAGGATCTTCTTTGATCGCGGCAAAGTCGATACTGGTTGTTCCATTAGCTAAATCAACTGTGTAGGTGTTAACACTATTAGAAAAATTAGGGGTTAATGTACCAATGCTAGGATAAATACCAATCAAGTTCACATTACTCGAAGCAGCACGTATGACGTTCAACTGGTAAGTTCTAACATCGCCAGTGCCAGAAACAACTTGAATTGAAACGCTATTGTTACCCGTATCCAGATAATATGTGCCGTTGCCAAAAACATATGAGCTAGCGTCTTCTTTGACACCTGTCACATTAATGCTGGTGACACCCGCTGGCACGGTAACTTCGTACGCTTGGGTGCTGCGGTCAAAGGTTGGATCTAGCTCGCCAGTACTTAAAACAATATCACTTAGGTAATTATTCGACGCTACGGCGCGAGTCACTCGGATGCGATAGGTTTGGACATTGCCGTTTTCGGCCAGTACGGTCACCGTGACTAGGTTTGATACACCCAGAGCGAAGTTCTTATTACCTGTCACATTATATATAGAAGTTGTAGCTTCGGGTGTTACAGCTAAATTTAAACTGGTTACACTGGCGTCAACCGTCATAGTGTAATCGGTCACACCACTTGTAAACGTTGGGCTCAAACTACCTTCGGCAGCACTCAGCATCGCTAAATTAGCGTTGCCGTTTTTTGGTTTGACAATATTTACTTCATAAGTACCGATTAGACCGTTTTCGGCTGTTACAACGATAGGAAAACGATTATTGCCAGCTATCAAAGTTTTATCACCAAGGCCAGTGACGCTAGAAGTGCCGGCGTCCAATGTGCCATCAATAGTCGCCGTGGCTAAATCACCTGGTACGTTTACGGTATAACTACGAATCGCTTTATTAAAGACTGGGCTGAGCGCATAAGTTGTGCCGCCATTGCTAACTGTCAAATTCGATAAATAATTATTACCATCTGCTTCGCGGTTAACGTGAATAATGTAAAGTTTCTCGGTGCCCTTGGCTGCGGTGACTTTAATAATTACATCATTTAAACCAGTCATTAAATTACTATTGCCAAGCACGGTATAAGATGAATCCGATTCTTCGGTCGCAATGTCCAAATCCAAACTTGTTTGGTCACTGGTGATATCAACGAAATATTCGGTGGTGTCCGGATCGAAAGTAATGTCCTGAACGGCATTTTGTACGCTTAGTTTGGCCAAATTTGGATTCATGGCCAAATCGCGATGAATCGTATAAATATAAGTTGTGTAATCCACACGGCTTTCTGCTACAACTGTAACTTTTATAGTGTTATCGCCGACTTGCAATGGCGCTGTTGTACCAGCCACCGGATTACCATTGACTTCTAATTGAACCGCTTGCCCGGGATGTGCTTTTGTTAGGTCGAAACCGATAGATGTGATGCGGTTCGGCACTTCAAGACTATACATTGGCCAGTCTGGACTAAAGTCGGGTTCTTGGTCACAATAATCTACATCCAGCGCGCACAGGCTCGGCGTCAAGCCAGTTAAGGCGATGTTGATTGGTTTAGACACGGTGGACAACGGCCGCGTTACAGTGACAGTGTAGGCATTAATAAAGCCGTAATCTGGATCGGTGACGACTATTTTAAACACATTATCACCACCGACAACAGCCTGCGTGCCTAGACCAGTGACAGTAGCATTAGAGTCCATCGTAATGCCAAAGAACGAAATATCTGTGTCATCGACCGATGGGAGAGTCACAGAGTAGTTGTAGGTGTTAGGGTTAAAAGCGGGGCTCAATTGACCTTTATTGACAGTCAAAGTAGCCAATCGCATATCGTTACTAGCTATTTGTGTAACTGTAGTAGTACCAGTTCCACCAGCACCGCTACGATAAGCGCTACCCCAACCACTGATCATGGCGGCTCCCCCAGCCGCTGCGACAGTCCCGGTATTAGTATAGCTGCCATTATAGAAAACATTAACGCTACCGCCGCCGCTTGAGCCACCGCCCCCAGAAGCATGATAAACACTGGCCGAGCCAACAACACCAGTGCCACCATTAGAACCATTGGCTTGGATGGATCCAGTATTATTTATATAATTAGCATATAAAATCAGTAGTCCCCCCGTGCCGTTAGAACCAACAGTTCCCTTGTAGGTTGCTGACGCTACAGTTCCACCATTATTACCAGCACCGCCGCCACCAGAAGAAAGATATGAACCAGTGCCAACGGAACTATTGCCACCTGCGCCACCGTTGACTGCGCCATTCCCCGGAGTCCCGCTACCAGTATTCCCACCGCCAGCACCGCCACCGCCAGAACCACCAGAAAATGAAGTGCCGGCTGCACCGGCACCATTCCTCATGACTGGGTTGCAGTTGCCGCAGTTAGTACTGGAATAGCCGCCAGCACCGCCACCGCCAGTGCTGCGATTGCTACCGGCGATGCCGCCAACGGCATTTTGCCCGCTCCAGTGGGTTCGGGTTGTAATTGTGACATCGGCTTTCGCACCCCCTGCACCCCCCACTGCTGGTACTGTTTCAAACGTTCCATTGGTGTTTTTAAATAATTGGACACTCTGTCCGGCTGTAATAGCACCTCTAGCAGTCATACTAATAGTGCCGTTGTTGATAAGAGTCCCCGCTACATAAACTACAAAACCTTTTTTGCGCGCTTGCGGTGTCACGGTTACGCCACTGTTAACCGTTAAGTTACCTTTATATTTAAGAATACACATTTGCGTATCAGCGGTGGTGTTACACAGCGTCGGATTAGCTGCATATGTGACATCGTTGCTAAAAGTCGTAATCTGGAACTGGATTACCGTACCATTTTGCAATTGCATATTATAGACGCCATCAGCGTAGTTAGTTTTTGCGACCACATCTAGCACCGTTTCGCCGGTGTTGGTTTGACAAGCCGCGACGGTCGGATTAGTTATACAATCCAAAGGCGCTGCTAGAGCATTTTTGCTTTGCTGGCTGTTGCTAAAAATGACTACTGCAAACAGAGCCGTACTTAAGAATAAGCACAAGCCAAACAAGGTCACGGGTTTTCTGAGCAATATGCTTTTCAAGCTTCTTTTTATCTGCATATTATGTCAATTTATATTAGTTATAGTCTCTTAAACTATGATTATTACAGACATAATTATAGTGCTTGTGATTATGTATTGCAAGGTTAAGCACAGCTAAATTTAATAGTCGTCTAAAAAAGACTTCGGCTGCTGGTTTGGCCATGGCCACCATCGGCTTACTTGCCCGGCGCAGACGGAACTTGCTAAATAGTTAATTTATACTAAAGGCATTTTCGCATTACAACTAAGGTTTTATGGCTAAAAGGTTAAATAAAGCTTGACAATCCTATTTTTGGGTGTAACATGTGAAGTATAAGAATGGTGGTTCTTTGCATAAGGTTATTTAGAATATCTTTCTAGAGGAGGAGATATGACTTTTTTAAAGAATAAACAAAACAAAAAGAAATATTTTAAATGGCTAACACCGGTATTGGTGGTATTAATTGCCGGTGTTATATTTGTTGCCAATGGCACAAAAACTATAGCAGCACCACCAAACACAGTTACATTTAAAAACTCAGTGTCACAGCCTGGCTGTTATGATGCTGATTTTGATATAGCTGTTGGTGCTAGTATGACCAACGGTCGTCTATTTATTAATGGTCAAGAGGCTGTTACTGCTGATGTAAATGGTAAAGCAATCACCTATACGTACACATTTTGTATACCAAAAGACGCGGATAGCGTAAGTGATATGATGTCACGTTTGCTAACACCACCTACCGTGGATACTGGCTTTTGTGCACTAGATAGCAGTCAGACTAGCGGTCATAGCCCCGCTACTCCAAAGGCCGGTGCTCATTGTGCCGACATTGAAGGTGGCATCGATAGCATCGAAGTTAAAATGTTAATAGATGTCACTTTCGACGAGAATTGGTCAGGCGGCGCTGTTTACCACGAACCATGGACAATTGTGATGGACTCTAAGGGCAATGCACTTAATAATAGTGACAAGTTCCCGTTTGATCACACTGCAGCTCGACCCGGCTATATATTCGGTGGTTGGGCCTTAGCCAGCGATAGCGGCGTAGCAGTTACTAGTCCATTAACAGTCACAGGTAATGTAACACTTTATGCTATTTGGGCTAACGTCCCCAAACCCGTCGACAACTACACCTCCACCACTATTTGTGACCTAGATGGTACAATTGTGACCTGCGACCCCTCAGCT
>WRFU01000010.1 GCA_009778675.1 Candidatus Saccharimonadota bacterium | reverse complement strand
CCGTGCATTATCTTTATTGATGAAATTGATGCGGTCGCTCGTCGGCGTGAGGGTCGTGGTAGTGGCGGTCGTGAAGAACACGAACAAACGTTAAACCAAATTTTGGTAGAAATGGATGGGTTCGAAAATGAAACTGGCGTAATCGTGATGGCCGCTACTAACCGTGCTGATATGCTAGATCCAGCCTTGCTGAGGCCGGGGCGGTTTGATCGTCGTATAACCGTTGCCTTGCCCGAACGTACTGAACGTTTAGCGATTTTAAAAGTTCACTTTAAAAACAAACCGCTTGATAGTGCTGTCGATTTAGATGCTTTAGCGGCCAAAACCGCTGGTAGTAGTGGGGCAGATTTGGCCAACATTGCCAACGAAGCTGCTATTGTAGCTGCCCGCAATAATCGTAAAACTATTAATAACGCTGATGTCACCGAGGCGTTCGAAAAAGTTGCCCTAGGGCCCGAACGTAAAAGTAAGATTATGAATGATCACGAACGTGAAATTACGGCTTATCACGAAGCCGGGCATGCTATTGTTGGGCATATCTTGCCAGATAGTGATCAGGTGCACAAAATAACTATTATTCCGCGTGGCCAGACTGGTGGTGTGACGTGGTTTATCCCGCCCGAAGATAGAAACTATCGCAGTTTGTACGAATATAAAGACGACTTAGCGCTAACCATGGGGGGTCGGGTCGCCGAAAAGTTAATTTATGGTCAAGACGGGGTGACGACTGGTGCTGAAAGTGATTTACAAACAGCCGCTAATCTGGCGCGTGATATGGTCACTAAACAAGGTATGGGCGATAGTTTGCGTGATCAAGTATTTGTCACACAGCGTGACGAAGATGGTTTTTGGGCTGGTGTTAATAAACCGTACAGCGAAGCTACGGCGCAAAAGATTGATACCGAAGTAGCAAAAATTATGCATGAAGCCACCAAACGAGCCGAAGCCGTGCTAAAAGCGAATCATAAATATTTGGATATTTTAGCTAAAGCGTTGCTTAGCAAGGAAACATTAGATGGTCCAGAAGTCACAAAAATATTAAAAGACGCTAAACTACCGAAGGAAGCTAATTTGCACGAATGATAATCAGACTAAGGAAACCCGAAAACCCGTTCCACTACCTTGGCAAACTGACCAATTATAAACTATCTATTAAATCAGCCGCTGTAATCTTAGCCGTCAGCACCTTGCTGGCGGCGATACTCGGGCTACTGCGCGATCGCATTCTAAACAGTATGTATCTGAGTACTTACCCGACCGGAATCGACGCTTATACGGCAGCATTTATGATCCCCGATTTCATGTATTTTGTGCTGGTGAGCGGCGCTTTGAATGTGACATTCATACCGGTACTAAACGAGCATTTGGTGAAAAAACATAAAAAGTCGGCTTGGGAATTATCGTCGAGTATAATTAACTTGCTGGCGATTGTTACTCTAGTAGTAAGTGTGTTGATTATTATCTTTGCAGCGCCGTTGGTAAAGTACGTTATCAGCCCAGGTTTGAGTGAATCTGGCCAGGCGCTAGCGGTGAGTATGATGCGTGTGATCGCGATTAATCCATTTTTGTTTTCGATCGCCACAATTATGACTAGCATGCAGCAGGCCACCGGCCGGTTTATTTTCTATGCCCTAGCGCCGGCAATTTATAATGTCGGTATTATCATTGGCACGCTGTTCTTTACAAACGGCATTACGATTTTTGGCTGGCACATCTTTGGTGGCGGAATTATGGGGGTGGCACTCGGGGTGGCACTCGGTTCGGTAATGCAATTCCTAGTGAGTATAATTGGCTTGTTTGGTATGGGGTTTGACTATAAGTTTAAAATCAAATGGCGAGATAAAAGTTTTCGTCGGGTGTTAAAGTTAATCCCAGCCCGTTCGTTAGATCAAGGTACGGATTATGTCAATGGAATTGTTGAGGTCAACTTGTCATCGCGCATGGCTGCTGGTACGGTACGTTCATACCAGCAGGCGTTAAACTTCCATTCTATGCCAGTGAACTTGATCGGTGTGGCGATTAGCACGGCATTTTTCCCTAAAATGACAGAAAGTGTGGGCGAAAATCGCGAAGACAAGTTTAAGAATGATTTGCGGGCGTCGCTGCGCATGATTGTGTGGCTGGCGCTGCCGGTCGCGATTATGGTATTTTTCACGCGTGGCTATTTAGTTAGCTTTATTAAAAACGGTGGCGACGTGTTGATTGCCGGGCTACTAGGCGCATTAGTTGTGTCGATTTTCTTCCGGTCGGTTTTCCAGATTGTGTCGCGTGGTTTTTACGCCCATCAAGATACTAGGACGCCGTTTATCGTGTCGATTATTTCGATTGGTCTAAGCATTAGTTTGGCGATTTACTTTAGCATGGTGTTGCATTTTGGGCCGTATGGATTGGCTTATGGTCAATCAATCGGTGCTGTGGTTGAAGTATCAATTTTAGTATTTATATTAAATCATCGGTTAAATGGGATTTTTAGCCCAGCATTAGTGCGCGCTTTTCTAAAGATATTTGTTGCAGCCATAATAGCTGGTATTGTTACTTACATTGCTACATTAATTTGGCCGCTGCGGGCGACTGATCAAAGTATTTTTGTTACATTTCCAAAGTTCGTCTTGATATGCTTGTTCGGCGGTCTTGCTTACATAGCAGCTGGTTTGACACTGCACTTGAAAGAAAATGCTGATGTTATTCAACACACTATAAAACTCTTATCAAAAACTATTCGACATGGAAAACATTCGTAATTTTTGCATAATTGCGCATATTGACCACGGCAAGTCGACGTTAGCCGACCGTATGATGGAGCTGACTGACACAGTTGAAAAACGGGCTATGAAGTCACAGCTGCTCGATTCGATGGAATTAGAGCGCGAGCGCGGCATTACCATTAAGTTGACACCAGTGCGGATGCGCTGGCAAGGCTACGATTTGAACTTAATCGATACGCCTGGGCACGTAGATTTCAGCTACGAAGTGTCGCGCAGCTTGGCGGCTTGCGAAGGCGCGGTATTGGTGGTTGATGCAGCGCAAGGTATTCAGGCTCAAACGTTAGCGAATGTTTACTTGGCGCTGGAGCAGAACTTATCAATCATTCCAGTGATAAACAAAATTGATTTACCAGCCGCCGATGTGCAGCGGGTTAGCGCCGAAGTTATAAATTTACTGGGTTGCAAACAAAGCGATATTATCAAAATTAGCGCTAAAACTGGCCAGGGCGTTAAGCAGGTGTTAGATGCCGTTGTCCAAAAAATTCCAGCACCGCAGGGTGACGTAGATGCCAAAACTCGGGCTTTGATTTTTGACAGTTATTACGATGATTACCGCGGTGTGATTTTGTATGTGCGGGTGGTCGATGGTAAGATTAGCAAGAATGATGCCATTAAAATGCTGGCTACAAATGCCCATGGTGTGGCGCTTGAAATCGGCCATTTAAGTCCTACAATGGTGTCTGACCCAGTACTTAACACTGGTGAAATTGGCTATATTGTGACTAACCTAAAAACTACCCGCGATGCCAAAGTTGGTGATACAGTTACATTAAGTGAATATTTTAAGGAGAGAAAATGAAAATACCTTTGCGTTATCAAATAACAGAATATGACTGCGGCCAAGCGAGTGTCTTAAATGCCCTAAGCCACGTGTTTGAGCGTGAGGAAATCCCAGCTGATTTACTAAGGATATTTTTTCGACAAACTCTAGACAAAATAGGTCATGACGGCCGTGTGGGCGATGGTGGTACTTCGAGTGCAGCAATAAATGATTTAAAAAAGTTTATCAATAGTTACGCGATAGTTAATCGATTTGCGATTCATGCTGAGCACGTGCGGGGTGTAGCTGTGACAGAGAAACTGTTGCGGGAAAATGCCAATGAAAATTCAGCGGTTGTAATTAGTTGTCTTGAGTGTTGGCAGAGCCCATCTTCACATTATGTTTTGATTACTAAAATTGTAGGCAATGATGTCTATATTTTTGACCCATACTACATCGAAAAGCATCAATATGCTAAAGACGAAGCAATCGAAATCATTACCGATACGCCAAAAACACATAATCGGATTGTGAAAATTGATAGGATAATGAACAGTGAAGGTAATATGAGTATGGGCGAAATCAACCAACGGGAAGTACTGATTATATCAAAGGCGTAAGAATGAAGGGCTTAGGTTTGGTCGACATTGCAGATTACGGCATAAAAGGCATTAATTATTATGTTGCACGTGCTGAACAGCTCGGCGTTACTAAGGATGAGTTAGCGTCAATTGGCATTACAAATAGTTCAGCGCTAGTGCGCCGTGAAATGCTGCCTAGTTTGTTGCGGGCACAATCAGACCTAAAACAAGCCGGCTACGATATTTTGGTTAAAGATGCTTACCGCTCGCCGGAACTTTATAAATTAGTGCAGCGTAAACGTTATGAACGAGATGGTAGAACTGACACCGATAAAACACTTAATGCAGTCGAAATGCCGCATGCCAGTGGGTCTGTCGTAGATATAAACCTTATTGATATTAAAACTGGCCAAGAACTTGAGCTTTGGGATAAATCAGATTGGCCAGATGGTGCATTTGTTGATTATTATAAAAACCATGCTGATGTCAAGAGTCAGGAATATCAAAAATTGCAAACGTTGCTTATCAAAACAATGTTAAAAAATGGTTTTAAATTAGGCAAAATGCGTGAATTTTGGCATTTTGTGTATGGTGAAGCAAAGTGAACATTAACGATGCAAAAAAGATTACAATATTTGGTTGGCCAGCAACTGGTAAATCAACGTTTGCACGCCAGCTTGGTCAAAAATTGAATATTGCCGTGTATCATTTAGATGATATCCGTTGGGATAAAAATCGACAACGAATTACTGGTGCGGAATTTCAAAAAGAATATGAGAAATTATTTAAAAACAAGTCTTGGATTATCGAGGGCAACGTTTTTGAGTCGATCGATGAGCGATTCAAGCAAGCTGATTTGGCTATCATTTTTGAATCTAATAGATTAAAAAGTGTTAGCGGTGTTTTTGGGCGATGGCTAAGAGTGAATTTATACGGTGAAACTAGAGTGGGGGGGGGCGATGATACGTTGATGCATTTATCGTGCTTTATAATTAAGAAGTTCCCAACACGAATGGTGAATGTAAAGTTGAAACTCCGCAAGTACCCAATAAACGTTATAGTTATAAAAAATCGTAAAGATATGAAAAGAATTTTGGAGGAGGAAAGATGACAAAGCCAAAGTTAATTTCTATTAGCGGATCGGTACACAGTGGTAAAACTACTATTTCGCGATTGTTAGCACTGGAACTACGTAACTTTATATATTTAGATGGTGATGGCATCGCCGCAGTAGTAAAACGTGATAAATCGTGGGAATCTTTGGACAAAATATTGCCGGAGATTCATGCCGAGATTTTACGATTCTTAAAGTCTAATCTTGAAAATGGTAACGATGTTATCCTGGATTACCCAATAACTGACGCAACACGGCAATATTTTATAAATGGGTTAAAAAGCATTAAATATAACGCCAGATGGTTTTTATTAAAACCTGATATTAAAAAAGTCTTGGCTGGTTCTAAAACCCGGCCGCAACTAAATGATTGGGAAATTGAGAGAATAAAATATCATTATAAATCGCCACTCATGAAAACTAAGTTGGCGACTATTATCGACTCAACAGATCAGACGCCCGAAGAAACTTTTAAGCAAATCCTGCGATATATAAAGGAAACGGAATGAAGCTAACCAAGATTAACACTTCAAATTTGGCTGTCAAATCTGAACGCTTACGATTATCTTCTTCCACCATGAAAGACGCACGTGAATCTTTCGCGGAATTTACCGAAGAAGTGGCGAAATATATGTATCCTAAACCCTACGGTTTTGACGGTTGGCAAAAATGGTTCCGCGAAGCAATAGTTAAAAATAAAAACGGCCAACAATGGCAGTTTACAATTTTTGATAAAATAACGAACGAATTTATCGGCATGGGTGGTGTACATCATATTGATGGACCAACGCCCGAGCTGGGAATTTGGACGAAAGAAAGCTCATGGGGTCATGGCTACGGACGTGAAGCCGTAACGGCCGCGGTTAAGTGGGCTCAACAGAACTTATCGTTTGATTATTTGAAATATCCGGTTGAGAAACTTAATATAAAATCGCGCAAAATTGCCGAAATGAACGGCGGAATTTTAGAGGATGAATATTTGGGCGAAGATGCCCGCGGCGAAAAAATGTGTTTGGTGGAATATCGAATTTATCCTAAAGATAAAAATATGAAGCGCGTGATAAAATAAGAATAGAACAAGGAGATATTATGAGTAAGAAATTTTGTCAAAGTTGTGCGATGCCAATGGATAAGAAAGAAGATTTTGGTACGAACGCAGATGGTTCGCTAAGCGATGAATATTGCCACTATTGCTTCCAAAATGGTAAGTTCACCAATCCAGATATTACGATGGAGGAGATGTTAAAGATCGGTTTGAAAGGTATTGACGAAAATACTGAAATGAGTAAGCCAATGAAATTTATGATCAAGAAAATGTACCCAGCACAACTTAAAAAAATGAAACGCTGGGCTAAATAGGAGCAATGATGAAATTAATCTTAGCCTCGTCGGGGCTTAACGCACCAGAATCAGTCGCAAAATGTCTTGAACTAGTTGGTAAACCAGCTAAAGACATAAATTTTGCAGTGATTAATGAAGCTATGGCCGTAGAATACGGTAACCATGATTGGTTTTTAAACGACATGGATGGTATACGCAACAATTTTGGTGGCAATATAGAATTTGTGAACTTGTTAGCTAACGACATTAAAAAAGTTGAAGAACGCTTAAACGCGGCTGACGTAGTTTGGGTAGAAGGTGGTAATACTGATTACCTAGCAACAGTACTAGTAAAAACCGGTTTTGACGAATTATTACCAAAAATACTTAAAACCAAAGTATATGTTGGTAGTTCGGCTGGTTCACAAGTTTTAGGGCATCGCCCCAGCTACAAGGTTAACGAAGAAAATTATAATGAAACTGCATACACTGATAAGTATATGGACTTAGTTGACTTCACTATTTTGCCACATTTAAATAGTATGCATTTTAACACTCGTGTTGAAGCTTGGGTTTTGGAAGATTCTAAAACCCAAAACAGCTTAGTTTACGCAGTGTCTGATGATGCCGCTGTGATAGTCGATGGCGACAAGACCTATGTTATAGGCAAAGATTATTTGATTGCCAAAAACGGCCAAGTTATAGAAAGGGGATAATCTTTCCTACAACCAGTCGTGAAAAATGCGGATGTAGATGTATTTAACGGCTTGAACGGTTAGGAAGTACAGAATAATAATCCCCACCAAAAATGGTATAAAGGTAAGTGGCAGCGCTGACATTTGTAGAGTTCTAGCTAACGGTGAAAAGGCAACTACGGCTGCTACGGCTACAACAAACGAACTGGATATAACCAACGGTAAAGATGGTCGGGATTGTATAAATGGAATTTTACTAGTACGAGCCACCAGGACGACCAGGATTTGTGACATAGTGCCAAAAATAAACCAGCCAGCCCAGAAGAATGGCGCGGCTGCTGTATTATTAAACCCAAAAATAAACCATAATGCTGCGAAACACAAACAGTCAAAGATTGAAGACACTGGCCCTAACAGCAGCATGGCGGTAGTGATAGATTTGGGCGACCATTTGCGTGGTTTTTGCAGATATTCTTTGTCGACGTTATCAAACGGTAGGCCAAGTTGTGATAAATCAGATAGTAAGTTTTGAGCAAGGATCTGGATTGGCAACATTGGCAAAAATGGTAACACAAAAGAAGCTATCACGACCGAAAACATATTACCAAAGTTGCTAGAAACAGACAGTTTAATATATTTAGATACGTTGCTAAATGTGCGCCGACCTTCAATCACGCCGTTGCTTAGAACTGTTAGATCCTTTTTGAGCAAAATAATCGAAGCGGTTTCTTTAGCAATATCAACCGCACTATCGACCGATATGCCAATATCTGCCTGATGTAGCGGTGGTGCATCGTTAATGCCATCACCCATATAGCCAACCGTGTGACCAGATTCTTGTAATATGCGCACCACACGTTCTTTTTGCGCCGGACTAAGTTTGGCCAACAACTCGCAATTTTTCAGGGCGACTCGTAAGGCGCCATCACTCATCAGTTCAATGTCGTGACCAGTTAACGCCCCGGCAGGATTAATACCAACCTGGCTACAAATGTAGGTCGCTACACCTAACGAGTCGCCAGTTAAAATGACTGTTTTAATACCAGCCGCTTTTAGATCAGCAACGGCTGCTTGGGCGGTGGTTTTTGGTGGATCAAGAAATCCAATAAAACCAATCAAAGTTAAATCTGTTTCATCCTTAGGGCTGAATTCACCCGAATGATTAGTAAAGTGTTTTTCGGCCACCGCCAACATTCGCAATCCTTGATCATTATACAGATTGTAGGTTTTAAGAGCAGCAGCGCGAGCCTCTTTTGTTAAAAGTTGTACTTTGTCATTAATTTTGACATGTGATGATATATCCAATATTTCTTCAACTGCGCCTTTTGTTAACAACCGCTGTAAACCATCTTTATCTTTTAGCACTACACTCAGTCGGCGTCGTTCAAAGTCAAATGGTATTTCGTCGACACTAGCATAGTCAGCGGTTATTTTGTCTAAACTATTTAATTTAGCGCGGTTTATAACTGCAACATCTAGGATATCTTTTAACCCAGTTTGAAAGTACGAATTTAAATAAGCATATTGTAAAATGTTTTGGTCGTCCTCGCCGTTAATATTGACATATTTTTCTAAGATAATTTTATTCTCGGTTAAAGTGCCAGTTTTATCGGTGCACAAAATATCCATTTCGCCAAATGATTGAATTGCACCAAGCTGTTTAACAATCACTTTGCGCTTGGCCATTTTAGAAGCCCCAGTGGCTAAGGTAGAAGACATAATCACTGGTAACATTTCGGGCGTCAGACCAACTGCGACCGAAACTGCAAATAGCAGCGAAGACGACCAATCGGCCTTAAGCACGTAATTAATAAGAAAAACCAGCGGTACCATGATGATAGTAATGCGGATTAGCAACTTACTAACAGACGACACCCCCCGTTCAAAACTATTTTTACCAATGTGTTTGTTCAGGGTTTTCGCCATAGACCCAAAGTAGGTGTTATTGCCGGCAGCAACAATAATAGCCGTGCCCGTGCCAGACACAACATTGCTACCCATAAAACCGAGGTTCTTAAGATCGGTCAGCGAGCCCTGTTTATTAGTGTCAATATCTGCAAACTTTTCGACTGGAGTACTTTCACCAGTTAAAGCAGCTTGTGCTACGAAAAGATCCTTAGCATAAAGCAGCCGAATATCGGCCGGGATCATATCACCAGCGGACAGTTCAATAATGTCACCTACCACTAAATTAGACATTGGTAGTTCTAACAATTTATTATCTCGATAAACCGCAGCCGTGTTCTTGATCATGGATGCTAGTTTGGCTGCGGCTTTAGACGAACGTTGGCTCTGGGTAAAAGACACAATGCTAGATATCAAGATCATGGCAAAGATAATAAAGATGGTCAGCCAATCGGCAGCACCGTTTGTAATACGATCGGTAAAGTAACTGACTATAGCCACCACTACTAGCACGGCATTAAATGGATTAACAAGCGACGCTAAAACACGATCTAGCGTAGTTTGCTTTTTCTTAACAGTAATTTCATTTTTGCCAAATTGCCCTAACTTCGCGCTGGCCGATTGAGCGCTTAACCCAATTGGCGTTTTTGCCGCAGCATCGTAATGACTGTTAAATTGTTCCAGCAAATCTTTTTGTGGTAAAAAACTGAGTTGCTGCAATTGTTGCTCGGTCACGTCTTGCGACTGTTTGTCTGGCTGGTGTCTAAACCTAATAAACATAGACATATTTTAGCACCCTAGCCGCGCTTTGTCGCTTGTCCTATCTGGTATAATTAAAGGGATATGACCGAAACCCAACATACAATTGTGAAACCATTGCCGGGCTATAAAGATGTTCAGCCGTTTGTTTACGCTGGATTTTTCCCAGTTAGCAACGAAGATTATCAGGATTTAAAAGATGCAGTTGAAAAATTAGCGCTAAGTGACAGCGCCCTACAATTCACGCCAGAAAACTCGCCGGTGCTTGGTTTTGGTGTACGAATTGGCTTTTTAGGCTTGCTACATATGGATATTATTCGCGAGCGGTTAGAACGCGAATATAACTTAGATTTAGTGGTAACAAACCCGTCTACCGACTACCACGTCACTTTACAAAATGGTGAAGAATTAGATATTAAATCAGCCAGCGAACTACCCGATGCCAGCAAAATCAAAAACATTGCCGAACCATGGATTAAGGGCGAGATTGTCGTGCCGCAAGATTACGTGGGGGCAGTGATCCAACTGATTGTCAGCAAACGTGGCCGGCAAACCAACATGAGCTACATTGATAAACGAGCTTTAATCAGTTTTGAAGCACCATTAGCTAACTTATTAACCGATTTTTATGATCAACTAAAATCTGTAACCAGCGGTTATGGTTCGTTTAACTACGAATTGGCCGATTATCGCGAGGAAGATTTAGTGCGGGTAGATTTTTATGTGGCTGGCGAAATTGTCGATGCTTTAAGTGTAATGGCGCATCGTAGTGAGGCTCAAAGACTTGGCCGCGACGTAGTTGCCAAACTAAAAGAAGTTATACCACGGCAGAATTTTGCCGTTAGTTTACAAGCAGCGATTGGTGGCAAATTTATTGCTCGCGAAGATTTATCGGCCTATCGCAAAGATGTTACGGTTGGGCTATATGGCGGCGATGTCACCCGCAAAAAGAAAGTTTTAGCTAAACAAGCTAAAGGCAAAAAGCGCATGAAGCGTTTTGGTAAAGTGGATATACCCAGCGAAGCTTTCACGGTGATGCTAAAACGTGATTGATCTGCTTTCGGGGGAGGGTGCTATACTGATACTATAAACGTAAGGATTTAATATGGATCAAGATCAATCGTCAATTCGAACAACACCAATTGGAGAATCGCAGTCACAGCCGTTGTCGCAACCTGTTACTAAACCCAAAAAGCAGGCACCAATTTGGTTGGTAGTTATTTTAATTGTAATTATTGTAATTGGTGCTGCTGTAGCAGCGTATTTTATTTGGTTTAATAAACCCGCAGATGATAAATCATCAAAATCCAACCACAATACTACTACTAAAGTTGAACCGAAGGATGAAACCGATTATGCACTGGATGTCAAAAATGAATTGTTGCCAGTAGTAAGTGAGCAAATCAATAATGCAGAGAACAGTGGCAGTTGGGGTTATGTGGTGGATGAAGGTACTGGTTCGCCGGCTTATAAAACTGAAGGCTTTGATTTCTTTACAGATGCTAACGGTAAAGGCTATTCGGCTGATGTTTCTCGTGATTCTACCTCAACTTATAGCGGCGCTCTTTATACGGCAGTATTTAAAGCACTACAAAACAAGATAGTTACGCTTGGTTTTAAGGAATATTTTTACGGTATGGGCGACGCTTTTTACGCAGACGGTGCTTCTGTGAACGACGCAGGTGAAAGGGTTGAAGCTTATTATACTAACGATCACGTTATTTGTTATATCTCTAGCATGTCTTTTAGCTGTGCTAATCTTGCAGACTACCCAGCAGCGGCCAAGGCTTATAAACCATTTGTAGAAGCTATGCGTGCCTCAGCAGATCCGACAACAAATCAAGGCCCTCAAGTCAAGACTGCGTATGGTGGCTTAAACATCACTAATAGTCGCATCAAACCCTATCAAAAAGCCCAAATTGGTGTACATTCATTCCCAACAGGTGGTGGATATGTAGCGTTATTCTACCGAGTTGATAAGAACGCCACCTGGAAGTTCTTTAGGGGCTTACAACAGGCACCATCTTGTGATGAATTTAATACGCCTGATCTCAAGAAAGCGTTTGTAGATGATAGTTGTTATAGTGGTAATCAGTTAACATTAGTCAAGACCGACTGAGCCAGTAGCCCTAGCAGCCAATTTTTCAACAACCTCATTTATCACATCTGGGCGGGGCTGATCGCCATTAACAGCTATCAATAACTCCAGCTGCTGGTAATGGCTAATCACCGGCAGGGTTTTGCTGTTAAACTCACTTAACCTAGTATTTAAGATCTCTTCGGACTTATCATCTGTGCGATCGGCACGATCTTCTAATATCTTGGCGGCTTGCCAGCGTTCGCGGACGCTATTTTCCGAAATATTAAGCACAATCACGGCTTGTAGCGGATGATTGGCCTGCTGCAAGGCTTGCATCACACTATATTCTTCGCCGCTCCAACGACCAATCGAACTTAAAAATAATGGTTTTTCGGCTAATTCTGGTTTGGCAAAATAGGGCAGAACAATCCGCTCAAACTCATCGGTCGGGGTTAATTCACCCTGTGCCGTGGTTTTGGCGGCTTCGGAATTGCGCAAAATATCGCCGCTGCTTAAAAACTCTGCATTTAGTAATTCTGCCAGTTTGCGCCCTACAGTGTCTTTACCACTAAAGGGTAACCCAAAAATATTAATGCTACTTGTGCCTAGCCAAGCTTTAATTTGGGTTAGTTTTTCGTTCATATGTATATTCTATACTAAAGTAGCAGTAAATAGCTAAATGTTGCTTTATAAGCGCTAATCTGCTATAATTAACAGTTCGAGGCCACAAGGTCTAGCAGTTTTAGGGAAATGGTAAGTGTTTTTTGTTTGACCCACGAAGTTAAGGAGAAACTATGACGGAAGCGATGTCAGCAAGTAAAATCCGAGTCGGCGACAGGGTAAAACTTTTGCCATGGGAAAGGATCACGAGGCTAGCCTATCCAGATATGCCAAAAGAGCGGCGATTTAGGCTGGCGGCAATCAAGTACGATCCTGAAAATGGCATTTATGTCCCGATGTTGAAGGATTATCACGATCGACACCAAACGGTAGCTACAGTCACCAAGCTACAGGGTTGTAGAGCCTGGCTTAATTTTAATGATGGTTTGCATGCCGTTCCGGTGTTAATTGCGTTCATCAAAAAAGTAGAATAAATAACTTTTATCCCAACTCTTTACCAATTTCCCATATATTATAAGCGCCCTGTCGACTTTTGGCAGGGCGCTGCCTGTTAGCACTCAATTGACACGAGTGCTAACTTTTGTTAACATAAAGATATGACAGAGCGTCAAAGGCAGATTTTATTTGCCATTATTGAACAATACGCCGAGGTGGCTGTGCCGGTGGGTAGTGTTACCCTAGCCAAGCTATTTAATGCCAGTAGTGCTACTATTCGGGCTGAAATGGTCAAACTCGAAGAAATGGGGCTAATTTACCAACCACACACTAGTGCTGGCCGTGTGCCAACCGATGCTGGATATCGGTTATACGTGAATCACTTAACCGAAAGTGAAGAAATGCCAAAACTCGATCGCAGTGCGAGAGCGATCGAAGCGCGTGTTACCAGTAACAGCCGAGCCGATCAAGCCATCCGCAGCGCTGTCGATAGCCTAGTAGAACTGACTGGCAACTTGGGCATGGCCACAATTGGCGGCCAGTTATATATGAGCGGGATTGCTAATTTGTTTGCTCAGCCAGAGTTTTTAAATACTAATCATGTGCAATCGGTCGCGAGTCTATTAGACAATTTAGAACCATGGCTGCGCGAAACCGCACCCAATGAACCACTAAATGTGTTTATTGGCAGCGAGAACCCGATTGGCAAAGCTAGTGGTGCTAGCCTAATAATTAGCCGTTTCCGCAGCCCGTATTCCGATAAAAGTTACATTGGTGTATTAGGCCCAACCCGCCAAAACTATGCCAGGGTAACCCAACTAGTGCGTCACGCCGGCGCCATGCTAGAGGAAGCACTATGACCAATAAAATTAGCAAAGAAGAAAATGAGTTACTGCTCAAAATTAATGATTTAACCGCTGATCTGCAACGTGTACGGGCGGATTTCGAGAACTATCGCAAACGAGTTGAACAAGAAAAACTGCAAATGGCAGATGTTGTGAAAGCTACAACAATAATGAAACTACTACCAATCGTTGATGATATTGAACGTTCGCTAGTGCACCTGCCAAAAGATTTAAAAAATAATGATTGGGTTAAAGGTGTAATGAGTCTAAAGATCAAACTAGAAAATCAGTTAGCGGCGCTAGGTGTAACTAAAATTGATGCTAAACCCGGCAGTGAATTTGACCCCCAACTACACGAAGCAATGTTGGCAGACGAAGCCGAAGGCGACAAAGAAATTATTCAGCAAGAATTGCTGCCAGGTTACAAACTGGGTGACAAAGTTATCCGCCACACCCAGGTAAAAGTCACCTATAAATAGGTTGTGTATATTGACTTTTCTGCCCCACTGTGCTACAATGAAAGAATAATCCACCCCTAGGGGTGTTGAGGCTATCGCCTCAACATGATACTCATAAAGGTGTGGAAGCACCTTTTTAGTATCATGAAACTACCTACCGAAAGGAGCCAAACATGGCGCTTACTCTTTTGCCTGAAATCCCGACACCGCACTTAGTAGCTGTGCCAATCCTGACCACTGAAATACCCGAGCTTGGGAAAACGGTGCTCGACACGCTTAACCAACAAGCTTCTCTGCGCGACAAACTGCGGGATACCAAGGATTTGGATTACATTGATCCAAATTATGCCAAGGCGCCACGGGCTCTTATGCCGGAAGACGTCGGCCGGGAAATCACTTTCCTGGGCGCCGTCTATGACGAAAACAACCAAATGGTTGTCAACGAGCATGGCCAGGTTATTTCTACGCTAACGGAAGACAGTTGGTCGACCAAGCGTAAAATCGGGTTGGAGCTGGCCAAGCGGTTATCCAAAGCCTCGGGCGACGATATCCGAGTTATGGACATCGAAGCCTGGAATCTCCTGGCTACCGCCGCCCTGCAGCAAGATAACATGGCAGCTTTTGCCAATCTCGCCGCCACTGAATGTGTTGGCACAAAAGCCTTCAAGACCGGCGGCCGGCTGCTGTGTGCGGTTGGGGACGTGGGTGTCGACGTTCGCTGGGTCGGTTCGTGCTTGGACTACGACTATTCGTACTCGCGCTATGCTGTCCGTCTCCTTCTGGTGGGGTCAAAAAAAGCTTAGGCCTTGGCCTTTTTCTGACTCACGCTTCATGATAAAATGAGCACATATCTCGTTTGCCAATTGGCGCGGGTGTTGTGCTCATTAAAACTCCTGCTATGTGGCGGGAGTTTTTTATTGCAAACTTTTGCGCCAGCCAGTGGTCGTTGGGCTAAGGTTTAGCGTGGTATAATAAGAATGTTATGGTGGGTGACTTAAAAACAGATATTAACAAGTATGTGCGTGCAGCCGATTACTTATGCGTAGCGCAGATTTTTTTGCAAGATAACTTTTTGCTCGAACGGCCGCTTAAAGCCGATGATATCAAGCCCAGGTTACTAGGCCACTGGGGGACTTGCCCGGGCATTAACCGTGCTTACGCGCACTTAAGCGCCTGGACTAAACGGTTCAACCTAGAAACAATGTTTGTGCTAGGGCCAGGCCACGGCTTCCCGGCCTTGCAAGCTAACTTATTTTTAGAAAACACATTAGCCAAATATTACCCACAAGCCACGCAAAATAAGTTAGGCATTAGGTACATTGGTAAAAACTTTAGTTGGCCGTATGGATTCCCTAGCCACGCTAGCCCACTAACGCCAGGTGTAATTTTAGAAGGCGGCGAATTAGGCTACAGTTTAAGCACGTCTTATGGCGCTGCTTTAGACAACCCCAATCTAATTGTGGCTTGCCTGATTGGCGATGGCGAAGCCGAAACTGCTAGCCTGCTAGCTTCGTTAAATTTAAACAAACTAATTAGCCCCAAAACCAATGGCGTGGTGCTACCAATTTTACATTTGAATGGCTATAAAATTTCGGGACCAACTGTTTATGGCCGCATGTCTGACGCCGAAATAGTTTGCTGGTTAGCGGGCTTGGGCTATCAACCAATTGTGGTTAGCGAAGACAAGCCCGAAGATTTTGACGACCAAATGATCAAAGCGTTAGATCATGTCCACGAAGTTATCCAATCCATCAAAACCAGCCAAGCTAACGGATTCTTTAAACTACCGTTTATCGTAATGCGTACCAAAAAAGGCGAAACCGGACCCAAAGAGCTAGATGGTCAAATGATAGAAGGTAATTATTTAAGCCATCAGGTAATCTTGACTCAGGCTAAAACTGATACCAAACAGCGTAAAATGCTAGAAAGTTGGCTAAAATCATATAAATTTGAAGAACTATTCAAACCGCGCAAAGGTTTTGGTGATTTTGTCGATAACGTGTTGCCAAAAGATAGCAAGCGTATGGGGCGAACACCGTATGTCAACCATTTTACAAAACTAGAATTACCAGAGCTTAACTTGCAAAACTTTAACAACACCAAACCTGGCGAAGTGGTATCGCAGTCGATGAACCGGGTTGGCGAATATTTACGTGATGTTTTTAGCACTAACCAGGCAGCTCAGAATTTTCGCTTTTTCTCGCCCGATGAAACTTCGAGCAATAAATTAGACGCTATTTTTGAAGCGACCAATCGTAGCTGGCTCAGGCCACTGCTAGATCAAGATAAATATATGAGCCCAGATGGTCGCGTTACAGAAATTTTAAGCGAAAATACTCTGCAGGGGCTAATGCAGGGCTACACCCTGACTGGCCGACATGCCGTGATGACCAGCTATGAAGCCTTTATGCCAATTGTGGTTAGTATGGTTGATCAGTATCTAAAATTCTTAGAACAGTCCAAAAATATAAAATGGCGCACGGATACACCGGCAGCTACTTATATTTTGTCGTCAACCGGTTGGCGGCAAGATCACAATGGCTTTAGTCACCAAAACCCTGGTTTTATTAGTGATATGCTAATCAGACCCAGTAATTTAGTCAACGTGTTATTGCCGATTGATGATACCAGCACACTGGTTGCCACTGAGTTTAGCCTAAAAAGTAAGAACGCCGTCAATATCATTACGGCCGGCAAAACAGACGAACCGCGTTGGCTAACCATTGCTCAGGCTCGCTATCAATTACTAAATAGCGGGGCAATGATTTTTAGTTTTGCCAGCGATAATCAGCCACAAATTATCGTGGCGGCAGCTGGTGATTATGTTAGCAAAGAAGCCCTATATGGTTTACAGTTAGCCAAAACCGAACTACCAGATTTACGCCTAAGGTTTGTTAATATTTCAGCCTTTAGCAATGGCGCGATTGGCACTACGCATAATAAATTATCACGCGAACGTTTCGACGAAATTTTTACACCCGATAAACCAATTATCTTTAGTTTTCATGGCTACCCAGGCACGTGCAAGCAGATTTTATCAAATTATACCGACTCTCAGCGTATCACGCTGCGTGGTTATGGCGAAAATGGTAGCACCACCACCAGTTTCGACATGCATATTCGCAACCACACCAGTCGCTACGACGTGGCCATGAATATCTTTCGCCGAGCAAATAATAGCGGCATTATCGATGACGAAACAGTCACTCAATTGCTCGAAAAATATATGGCTAAAATTTACGAACATCAACATTATATTCATGAATATGGCGACGATTTGCCAGAGGTGAAAGATTACGTATGGCAGGGAAAGATCAAATAATTTTAGTTGCAAACCCAGGCAGCGCGAGCCGTAAGTACGCGCTGTACCAGGGTACTAAATTATTAGCCAATTTACATTTTGAATATGTGAACCAGCACATTGTCGCACATTTTCGCACCCAGGCTCATAGCCACGACGTAAAGGTTCAGCTGAACAAACTTAGCGAAGCAATTAGTTTGGTAGGTGACATTTTTGCGCACTTTCGTTTGTTGCCCAAAGATGCGACTTACGACTTTGTCGTGATTCGGTTGGTAGCACCTGGCGATTTTTTTGCGGCCGATCATTTAGTCGATGACGACTTTTTGACCAAGTTGAAAGCTATCCAGCCCGAAGCGCCGTTGCACGCTGGTTTAATTTTGCAAGAACTAGCGACGTTAAAAAAGATCTTGCCTAAAACACCAATTGTCGCTATGTCGGACAGCGCTTTCCACGTTAATCGCGCTCGAATAACCAATTATTATGCTATCGATCCCGTAGTTGCCGATAAATATGGTATTAAACGTTATGGTTTTCATGGGTTGTCGGTTGCCTCCATTGCCGATTATTTACAGCGCCACAAACTGCCGGGCAAAAAAGTCATTGTGGCTCATTTGGGGTCAGGGTCTAGCGTTACCGCACTAATAAATGGTACTAGTCTAGATAATTCGATGGGCTTTTCACCGCTCGAAGGTTTGGTGATGGCGACGCGTTCAGGCGATATTGACGTTTCGGCCGCGCTAAGTTTAAAACATCATTTAAATATGACCGAAGATCAAATCGTGAATTATTTAAATACCAGCAGTGGGCTGTTGGGTGTGAGTGGTGAATCGGGGGATTTGCGTGATCTTATTGCCTTACGCAATGATGGTGACGATCGAGCTAGTCTGGCGATCAGCTTATACGTGCACCATTTACAAGGTATGATTGGTCGCATGGCTGCCGAGCTAAATGGTGTTGACGCCCTGGTGTTTACAGGCACAGTTGGTCAACGCAGCGAAGAAATCCGCCGCCTAGTATTAAAAAAGTTAGAATTTTTGGGCTTTACGTTAGATAGCAAAAAGAATATGGTCGAAATCGAAAAAGGTCACCGAATAATTAGTACAGAAAGCTCAAAGCCGATTTATGTAATTAGAACTGATGAAACAGCCGAAATGGTCATGGCAGCACAACGAATTTTAACGACCGCCGCCACCCCCGCCGCTTGTCCCAAACATGCCGGACTTGTTTAGAGCGGATTTATGGTAAACATGTTGACTTTTGTGTTTTAGTATGCTACAATGGTGGTAATCGTTGTGAAACGGGGATTTTTGATGTTGCTAGGGAATTACCTAGCCGTAACTTAAAAAGGTGGTGTAAAATGAACCGAAAAGAACTAGAAGAACAAGTCTGGGCGGCCATTAATGACCTAAAAAACTTGACCGATCAATCAGTAGTTATTACCGTTCCGTCAGCCGCGGGCACGGACGGCAACGCCAGAGCGCTTGATATACTGCGGTATGGACCAATAGTGCCGTTCTTTAAACGTCAGCATCCATTCAGCGATCAGCGCTGTTTGGACAAAAAAGCCGTTTACGTATTTGGGTTTCTTACCCGTATACGTGACGATGAGGTTTATCGGCAGGAGTTTTTCGATAAGGCCTATGAGTTTGAATCTCGAGGTATTTTACCGGCCTCGAAAGTACTAACTACTTGCTAAGCCATCTTGCACTCTTAAGGCGCTCTCTACATAGGGAGCGCCTTTCGCTTGTTTTAGCGAGGGGTGCACTTGCCATAAAATAAATTAGCACTCTATTGACACGACTGCTAACATGAGTATAATTAGGGGTAGAGTTAGCAGTCTACACACGTGAGTGCTAAACATAAACGTAATAAAAAAGGAGAATTATGAGTAAAATTATCGGAATTGATCTTGGTACAACCAACAGCGCTATGGCTTACATGGTAGCTGGTAAACCAGAGGTTGTCACCAACAGCGAAGGCGCGCGCACTACCCCAAGTGTGGTGGCAGTTAACAAAAAAGGCGAACGCCTGGTTGGCCAGATTGCCCAGCGTCAGCGCGTCACTAACCCCAAAAACACCATTTATAGTGTCAAACGCTTAATCGGTCGCAAATTTGACGATCGTGAAATCCAGCGTGATATCGACATCATGCCGTATAAAATTGTCAGAAAAGGTAGTGGTGTAGCTGTCGAAATGGATGGCAAAGAATACACGCCCGAAGAAATTAGCGCTATGATTCTAAGTAAAATTAAAGCCGATGCCGAAAAGTTTATTGGCGAACCGGTCACCGAAGCGGTAATTACGGTGCCGGCCTACTTTAACGACAGCCAGCGTCAGGCCACTAAAGATGCTGGTAAAATCGCTGGTCTAGAAGTTAAACGTATTATTAACGAACCAACCGCCGCCGCTCTAGCTTACGGCCTAGAAGCCAAAAAAGAAGAGACTATCGCGGTGTTCGACCTTGGTGGCGGTACGTTTGATATTTCTATTTTAGAACTGGCCGAAGGCGTTTTTGAGGTTAAAAGTACTAACGGCGACACTCACCTAGGTGGTGAAGATTTCGACAACGTGATTGTAAACCACTTTTTAGAAGAGTTTAAAAACGAAAATGGGATTGATCTTAAAGATGATTCGGCCGCTATGCAGCGCCTAAAGGACGAAGCCGAAAAAGCCAAAAAAGAACTCAGCAGCACGCCACAAGTAGAAATCAACTTGCCATTTATTACGGCTGACGAAAATGGACCCAAGCACTTTGAATACACTTTAACCCGTGCCAAATTAGAAGAATGGGTGTCCGATTTACTGGATCGTTTGGCTAAACCATGCGAAAAGGCCTTGGCAGATGCCAAATTAAAGGCTAGTGACATCAACGAAATTGTCATGGTCGGCGGTATGACCCGCATGCCAGCCGTGGTAGAACGGGTCAAAAAGATTTTTGGCAAAGACCCCATGCAGGGCGTTAACCCCGACGAAGTCGTAGCCGTGGGTGCCGCTATACAAGGCGGTGTGCTAGCTGGCGACGTTAAAGATGTGTTACTGCTAGACGTCACGCCGTTAACCCTTGGTATTGAAACCATGGGTGGGGTGCGCACGGCTTTAATTGATCGCAATACCACCATTCCAACTAGCAAGTCGGAAACTTTCAGTACCGCCAGCGACAACCAGCCACAGGTGGAAATCCATGTGTTGCAGGGCGAGCGCGAATTTGCCGCCGATAACAAATCGCTGGGTCGGTTCATACTAGACGGCATTGCGCCAGCCCCGCGCGGTATTCCGCAGATAGAAGTTACCTTTAATATTGACGCTAATGGCATTTTAAATGTTAGCGCTAAAGATAAAGGTACAGGCAAGGAACAATCGATTACTATTCAAAATAGCGGTAACATGAGCAAAGACGACATTGCCAAAGCGCAGGCCGAAGCCGAAACTCACGCCGCCGACGATAAAAAGAAGCGCGAACTAGTGGATATTAAAAACCAGTTAGAAAACGCAATTTATCAGGCCGAAAAGATGCCGAATGAGTATAAAGATAAGATTAGCGACGAAGATAAGGGTAATATTACCAAAGCGGTTGAAGAAGCCAAAAAACACCTAGAAGCCACCGATAAGGACGAGCTTGAACAAGCCGTCAAAGAACTGAACGATCGCATTATGCCAATCGGTGCTAAGATGTACGAAAGTGCCAAGCAAGAAGCCCCAGCCGACGGTGAAGCTAAAACTGATGAAAAGTCTGATAAAGATAAAGACGAACCAGTCGAAGGTGAAGTTGTAGACGAGAAATAGCCCTTTGTCATCCTGAACTTGTTTTTAGGATCTAGTCCACACGAGCTCGAACCGAAGCCGACCATTGTGGGACAGACCCATACACTGTGCTTAAGCTTGCAAAATACTAATTTAGCCCACAAAATGGCTGTATGGAAAGAATGCCCAAGCTGGATAGTCCAGAGATAGCAAAACCTAAGCTGGATCTTGAACGGCGCTTATCGTGTCTATTCTACGACACCCATCACATAGTAGATTGTTCAAGTGGTGCACCGGATGACTGGCATCAATTACTACAACAAGCACTTAAACAGCAACAGTTCGAACCTTGGCCTGGTTGTAAAGCAGTATTACTACCAGCTGGTGATGAATTAAATCAACTTGCTGAACTTTATCGTAAAGAGTTAGACGGCAGTTTAGTGGTTGACCGAATTTTACAGTTGCGTCAAGAGCATGGTTTAGATACAGGCCAGGTGCTTGAAAATGACGGCGTCGCTAATCTTTATTCAGATGATGTCCTGGGCTTGGTCGTAGAACATCCCAGCGATTATTCGCCCAAGCAGCAAGAACTAATTAATAACCTAATTGTCTCACGTGTTGTTTGGGGGTTTTCGATTAATATTTTCACCAACAACGAATATGATGAATCAGAGTGGGTGCGTCATGGTGCATATAGTGATCCGCTCGAAGTTGGACGCAATTACCGATCAGCTTATTGGTCTGATGGATATTTGTTTTAGCACTTGATACCAGCTAACACCTTAACGACATTTCAAGGAATGGCCTTGAAATATTATTGTGCTTGTGGAAAACTTACATAAAGTATGGCGTAAATGTCTTGCGTCGCTACAACATAAGTGTTATCATCAGGGGTAGTGTGAAGTTAATATAAAAAATATATATATTGGCTATTTCTAACTTAATAAAAAAGGAGAGGAAATGAGAAGAATAAAAATAATAACTGCTGGTATTGGCGCTGTTAGTTTATTGGCAGCTTCGGCCGCTTTAGTGGCATCACCAACCCATGCGGCTGATTGTGGAAGCACGATAACGGGTTCGGGCACCCCCCCAACTGCTTCTTGTGATCAAACAATCAATGTTACTATTGGTTCGACTATCACCTTAAATGTTACTGATGCCACCGTTACGATGTCACCAACACTAGGTGGGCCAGTAGTCACTGGTGCTCCTCAAACTGCGACAGTATCTACTAACAATGCATCGGGTTACACCCTAACCTTGTCGATGATTTCTGGCGCAGCTAGCAACAGTTTAATCAGCGGATCTAACAGCATCCCTGCGGGCAGCGGTACTTTTACTACACCAGCCACACTAACTCCTAGCTCTTGGGGCTATAGGCTGAATAGTTTTGCGACAGATACTTATGCAGCTGTTCCTCTATACGCTACACCACAAAAGATCGGTGAATCAACAGATCCAGTTGCTGCCGATGCAACAGTTGTCACCTATGGTACAACAGTTTCAGCTAGCCAAGCCAGTGGTACTTATACTAACAAAGTAACCTATACGGCTGTTGCTAACTCGTAAGTCTATATTAAGGCAATACAAACGTGCGAAAACTTTGTAAATTGATGCTGGTAATAACAGCGCTAATGGTAGCGGTACTTTCAGTGCCGCTACCTGCCTTGGCCGCTAAAAGCGACGATACTATTGGTATGACATTGTCGCCGATTAAAGTTCAGCTGGTTATCGAGGCCGGCAAAGACTACGAAAGCACGTTTAAGGTCATGAATAGTGGTAAAACAGCCTTTGACTTTTATGTCTATGCAGCACCATACCAAGTATCTGGCGAGAAATATGAGCCTAATTTTAGTAAAGAAACCAAACGGACTCAAATTTCTAGGTGGATAACGTTCGACGAAAAAAACTACAATATTAAGCCGGGCGCAGAAGTAGAAGTAACTTATCACGTTAAAACCCCCAAGAGCATACCAGACGGCGGGCAATATGCGGTGATTTTTGCCCAGACCAAAGAAGATCAAAACAGTAATACAACCGGCATTGTGGCGGCTAAACGGGTTGGGATTTTGGTCTATGCCAAAGCGAAAGGCCACACTATCGAAAAAGGTGAACTAAAAAGCAATAACATTAGTATGTGGCAAACTAGTACTCTTAAGACTGAGTTTAAAGCCACTAACACTGGTAACACCGACTTTAATGCTACGTCTAGTTTTGTGGTTACTAAATTGACTGGCAAAGAGGTCTATAATTCTGGTGACAAACCCTACGCTATTTTGCCAGATACAACTCGTTTAGCGACTAATGAATGGGACGACGTGCCTTATGTTGGCCTATTTTGGGCGACTAGTAAGGTTACTATGCTTGGCAAATCGTATACCACCCGCCGTTTAGTTTTGGTGGCGCCACTGTTTATACCAATCGTGCTTATTTTGGTGATTGTTGCTATAATTATATTAATTATCCTGAAAGCTCGCAGCGGCAGAAAATACGGCAGAAAAGTTAGAAAGGTATCACGCAGATGAAAATTAAACAGTTCAAAATTAGTCTAGCGGCAGCTACATTGGTGTTGGGGGTGGTTGGTACTTTAGGCTATTTTGCAGCACCTGCTTTGGCGGCCGATACTGCAACTAGCCAAATCGAAGTTGTAGTCCCTGCTTCTCGTGATATTAACGCCGTCAACCCGGGTAGCGGTGGCATCATGATGGTCGATAGAGCTGATTTTAATATAACCTTTACCGTCAGGGGTACTGGTCTGGTGACTATTACAGACCAAAATGGCAACGTACTATATACTTACAACAAAACTGACCCAACTGAAGAAACTATTGATGCCCCTATAACACTTACTGATGGTCCAGGTACTCATCATATGACTCTTTCATTATTTGACCCCGTGCTGGGCATTGTGAGCGATCACATAACGATTATTTACAAAGCCACTGTGCCATTGCCACCACCTACTGGCCCAAGTGCGCCAAACACTGGTTTTATTAAAATCGGCAGTCAAGAATACAGTGTTGCCAATATTTCGCTATTGGGCGCTATCATGGCGGTGCTAGCTATAGTTGTAGTGGTACTAAAAAAACAAGAACACAAACAATACAAACGAGTGGCCGCTACTAAAGCTTAGTTATTTTTGGCATTTATCAATCATAAATTAGCACTCTTGACAGCCGAGTGCTAATACAATACACTTAATAAGTAAAAATAAGGAAAAGAAGCAGCCCAAGTAGCTGGCTTTGCCAGTACTTGGCGCGATGAGGGAAAACTATGGGTGTTCCTTCATAAGCGAAGCGATACATATGGCGAAACGAGATTATTATGAAGTTTTAGGTGTTAATAAAGGCGCCAGCGATGATGAAATTAAAAAAGCTTTTCGTAAACTAGCCGTAAAATACCACCCCGATAAAGAGGGAGGTGATGAAGCCAAGTTTAAAGAAATCAACGAAGCCTACGAAGTTTTAAAAGATTCTAAAAAGCGCCAACGTTATGATCAATTTGGTCATGCTGGGGTTGGCGGTGCGTCGGGCGGCGGCCAAAGTTACGGTGGTGGTAATCCATTTGGCGGCTTTAATGGCCAGAATGTTCAGTTTGACTTTGGTGACGGCGGTTTAGGCGATATTTTTGGCAGCTTTTTTGGCGGTGGTGCACGTTCATCACAGCCGATTAAAGGCCGTGACGTCGAGGTTAATCTAACTTTAAGTTTTGAAGAAGCAATTTTTGGCACACAAGAAAACATCGCCTTAACGCTCGATGATGAATGTCGCCACTGTAAAGGTAGTGGTGCTGAACCAGGTCATAGCATGCAAACTTGCCCGACCTGTAAGGGTTCTGGCCAGGTCAATAAGGTGGTTAATACCTTATTTGGCGCTATTCAGCAAACAGTGGTTTGCAACACTTGCAAAGGCAAGGGTAAAGTGCCCGAAAAGCCATGCACAGTCTGTGGTGGTAGTGGCATAAGCCGCGAAAAGCAAACCATAAAACTAAAAATTCCGGCTGGTATAGACGACGGAACAACGATTCGGCTGGCTGGTAGGGGCGAAGCTACCAGTGGTGGTAGCAAAGGCGACCTGTATGTACATATTCGGGTTAAGGCTCATAAACAATTTACGCGCGAAGGCGATTTGATCTTGAGTAACGAGACTATCAGTATGATTGACGCTGCGCTTGGCACCGAAATAGATGTTCTAACGGTGGATGGCAAAGTGCGCATGAAAGTACCGGCTGGCACGCAACCCAGTACCGATTTTAAGCTGTCTGGCCATGGTGTGCCACACTTAAAGGGCAATGGCCGTGGAGCGCATATTGTAACCGTTAAAGTAGAAATCCCAACCAATCTAGGCAAAAAGCAAAAAGAACTGCTCGAAGAGCTAAAAATCACCAAAAAACGCAGCTTTTTCGGGTAGAGCCATTGATCTTTAATATAGTATAATTTATACATGATTCCGCTAGCGTTAGTTATTGGATTATTCACGCTGTATGTTTTAGCGTCTAAGCACGCTGGGCCAGCTCATTTAGCATCAATTGCTGGTGTAGCAATCAACGAAATGGCCGGTGGACAGGTTACGAATGTAATTGCGAATGTAGCCTCTAGTTTACCGCGTGATGTAATTAGCAAGGTAGTCTACCTTACATTGGTGCTGGGATTCCCAACGTTACTATACTTAAAAAGTGCTAAAGAAAAACGTAGCTTAATTAGCACGGCCGAAAATGCGGTATTTGCTATTTTAACTGCGTCACTGATTACAGTACCTTTCGCTGGACTGCTAGCAACTGATAGCCTAAGCCGCACCTGTATCGATTTTATACAAGCTAGTTTGCCGTTTACCGTTGTGGCAGGAACAGTTGTGTCATATATAGACGTCGTTTTTTACAAAGATCACAAAAAGCACTAAAAACTAGTTAGCATCAGGGGTTGCAAAACACCGTCCTAGGTAGTATATTAAACAAAGTCGTGGGTCCATAGCTCAGCCGGTTAGAGCACCTGCCTTTTAAGCAGGGTGTCGTGGGTTCGAGCCCCACTGGACCCTCCAAATGAAAATACTCAACGAAAGTTGGGTATTTTCATTTATAATGAAGTGCATGCCTTGGTGGATGAAAAAAAAGCTTCACGCTTCAGTTTTTATTATTTGTGGCTGCTTGGGGATAATTATTGGGGTAGCTACAGCTTTTTGGCTGGGTATTACTTTTGCGACATCAATCGCCTGGCTAATTTTGGTGCTGGCGATTATGATATTTTGCCTGGTTGTGCCAAAGGCTATGTTTGTACCACTAGCCCTGATAGCTGGGTTACTGGCTGGTTGGTGGCGGACTGGCATATCGCTGGCCGATTTACACCAGGTGCAACAGTTCAATGGCCAGGTGGTCACAATCACGGGCAAAGTATTCGAAGATCCCGATATCAAGGCCGATGGCTCGCTAGCCATCAAGCTGCACGACTTAACTATCAATTCTAGGCGTCTTAGCGGTGATGTTTACATTCAAATTGGTCGTAAAACTGACATCAAACGCAGTGATATTGTAACTGTTAATGGCAAGCTGAGTGATAGTTTTGGTAGTTTTGCTGGGTCAATCTTTCGTGCCCAAGTGAATAGTGTTACCAGGCCTAAACCGGGTGATATCGCTCGACAGTTTCGCGATTGGTTCGGTGGACTGGTTCGTAAGGTGGTACCCGAACCAGCCGGCAGTTTAGGCCTAGGCTATCTAGTTGGTCAGCGGCGTAGTTTGTCGACTAGCCTAATTGAACTGTTAAAAATCACCGGCTTAACCCACATTGTGGTAGCTAGTGGCTACAATTTAACCATTGTTGTGCGTTTTGCCAGACGGTTGTTTATGAAAGTTTCTAAATTTGCGGCGACTTTTGCCGCTTTTGCGCTCATTTTAGGTTTTATCGCTATTGCTGGTGTCAGCCCCAGCATGTTGCGGGCGGGACTAGTCGCCGGTTTGAGCTTATTGGCCTGGTATTATGGCCGCAAATTCCACCCAGTTAATTTAATTTTATTGGTGGCGGCTACTACCTTGTTACTTAGCCCTAGTTATATTGTTGATTTAGGCTGGCTGCTTAGTTTTGGCAGTTTTGTGGGGGTCTTGGTACTAGCACCATTTATCACTGCCTACTTTTTTGGTAAGCAAAAAGTTAACGCCGCTGTGCAGGTGCTAATTGAAACTTTTTCAGCCCAAATCTGTGTGTTACCAATCTTGATATATTTCTTTGGTGAAATGTCAGTAGTGTCACTGTTGACTAATATGTTGATTTTGCCCACTATCCCCATAGCCATGTTATTAGTATTTGCCAGTGGTGTCACGTACTTAATTTGGCCAGTTTTGGCTAACTTGGTCGGTTGGGTGACGACAAAACTGATCAATTATCACCTGGCGGTTATGAATTATTTTGGTAATTTGGGTTGGGCGATGTTGGAAATTCACCTAAGTATAATTGGCGTGGCTGCGTGTTATGGTGTGCTAGCGGGTGTTATCTGGTATATGAAGCGTGCCACGGGCTATGAATTGTTACAGGCCAATGTGGTAGAGTAGAACTATGCAACAAACAATCCAAACGCAAGCCGATATGGTAGCTTTAGGTCAAAACTTAGTTAAGTTGCTACCAGTGCCCAGTGTCATCGAACTAGTTGGCGATGTTGGCGTGGGCAAGACCACCCTAGTCAAGGGTATTGCCCGGGGTTTAGGTATTAAAGATGAAATCACTAGCCCTAGTTTTACGGTTCACAAACAATACGTCACCCCTGACTGTATACTGTCACACTACGATTTTTACCGTCTGCACGATCCTGGTATTATGGCCGACGAAATCGCCGAAACTTTGCAAGACCAGCACGCTATTACGGTGGTGGAATGGGCAGGTAGTGTGCAAAATGTTTTGCCAAAAAATCACATTACAATTACCATTAATTACAACGATGATGGTAGCCGCGCCATTGAAACCAAAGGCCTAAAGCCATGATTTTATTCTTAGACACATCAGGCTCAACCTGCCACGTCTACCTACATGAAAGTTCAACCTTCATGCACTATCAGTGGCAAGCCGATCGCAATTTAGCACACGGCTTGCTCAAGTTTTTGCAAGACTGTCTTGCCAAGAACCACGCTAGTTGGGATGATCTGACCGGCTTGGCCTTTATGGCTGGCCCAGGTAGTTTTACTGGCTTGCGCATTGGCGCGACGGTATTAAACACTATCGCTGATGCCCAAAATATCCCAATTGTCGGTTTTAGTGGTAAAAATTGGCGGACTGCTGCCAAAAACGCGCTCAAAGCCGGCAAAAACCAGCAGTTAGTGTTACCCGAATATGGTGGTCGCCCCAACATTACCACACCTAAAAAATAACCATAGATCTTGCCTTTCTTATAGGGGGGGGGGTAAAATAGATAGTAGTAGAGTTGTGGCTTAACCATTATAGGGAGAGCCGATTATCCGTATTAAAAGTGTCAAAATCACACTAAGTAGAAGACCGCCCCTGTTATTTGGGTTGGTTATTGGTGTTATATTGACACTTAGCCTAATTATTCCGATTGTTCATGCGTTACAGGTCACTAACACTGTGCCTAGCCACGGCTCGCCAGCCGGTGGTGACACGATTACTATTAACGGTAGTGGCTTCACGCCTAGCCCGCAGCAACTATGGTTTAGCGGTGGCGCGTCTTATTCTTGGGCTGTCTGTGAAACTTCTGATTGGAGAGAATTGGGCGATTTTTCTATTGGCTCTATGAGTAGTTCATCGGCGACCCTGCAGCCAGGCACTGCGAATTATAGTATTGGTGGTAGTACCGTTCAAGATGCCGGTGTTATCAGTGATGATGGTTGTAATAACGAAACGCCTGCTGATTTACATGCTATGGTGTTGACATTTTATAACGGTAGCACTGCGGTAGCGACTGCTAACTTAACTGATCCGGCCGCCACTGCTAATAATAGTGCTGGTCAAATTAAGCAATCGGTGGCAATTCCACAACTAAACGGCGCAACATCGGTGGCTTTAACTTATAATCCAGGTGAATATTGTGACTGGTATACTGGCACGCCATGCAATACGCCGCCAGATACAATTAGCTTTAATTTTGCACAACCAGTTTATACTACAGCATCACCAAGCGTAGATTTTGCGATGAGTTATATTAACGGTCCGATTGACAAGTGTACTAGCTGGAGCGGCGGCCCGGGTAATCAAAACGTAGTAGCCTTGTTTTGGGGCGGTCAAGCAATAACTGGCACTAGTGGGGATGGCTCTTGCGACACGTTAAACTTACCTGATCTTGGTTCGTACCTGATTATTCACAATGTGCTGACCCGGGTTACTGTCGGCGGCCAACCTTGCACTAATGTGAATGTGATCAGCGATACCCAGTTAACTTGTACTACACCGGCTCATGCTCCGGGCACGGTCGATATTCAGGTGATCACTGGCGCGGGCACGACTACTTTTGCTAATAGTTTTACCTATGCCAACCCGCCAACTATCACGGTGGTTGACCCCACTAGTGGCCCGCCAGACGGTGGCAATACACTTACTGTGACCGGCAGTGGCTTCACACCTGCCCAATGGGCGCCATTGTTTAGTGGAGCGGGGGGTTTAGCAGGCTGTGCGGCGATTAGTGATAGTTTACCTGACTCATATGGTTCACTTACTCCAGCAGCTGCACTAGAATCACCACCAGCTGGTCAATTGCTAAATAACCATACTTCAACAACCCAAGGGGCACTACTAATGACAAATGGTTGCGATAATGTTGATTTTGACGTACCAGGTGGTCAAGATCAGGGTGGGCACGGCGAAACTTTCACGTTCACAAACGTTTCATTGATTTTTTATCAGGAAGATTCAGCTGCCTATACTACCCCGGCTTTCGACCCAACTGTTTTACCAGATGATATAACTGGGGTGATTGATCAAACATTTAATATCCCGCCACTGTCTAATATCACATCAGTTGGTATAACGTTCACTTTTTCGGGCGATGATTATCTCAATACATGCTCTAGCTCACCTTGTAACGGTATCCAAAAATTTAATTTGGCATACCCATTAACGACCACTACCGCTACTAGTGTGGCGCTTAGAATTGGCTATGCTAATGGCCAATATACAGCAGGGCGGGAAGGTTTAACTCCAGCTGTTGGTTTTGGCTGGGGCGGCTGGGATGTTGGCGGGTCGGGATTATATTTTGCCGATGATGTCGTGCCAGTGGTGCTAGTTGGCGGCCAACCCTGTACGAACGTCACGGTGTTAAGTGACACACAGTTAACCTGTACCGCGCCAGCGCACGCTGAAGGCACAGTGGATGTGTCGGTTATCACTGGTGCTGGCCAGGCTACCCTGCCAGCCAGCTACACCTATGAATCGCCGTATCTTACAGTTTCGGCACAAAGTAATGTCGACTTAGGCACTATAGCACCTGGCCAAACCGCTAATGCGGATAGTTCTATACAGGTACAAACTAATATGCCTACTGGTTACAGCTTGTATATTTCGGCTACAAGCGGCGGTAATACCAATCTGCAACACACCGCTACAGGTGCTACCATTCCGACGCTTGGCAGTAGCTGTACCAATGCTGCACCTTGCAGTTTATCTGGCAGTAGTTGGGGTTGGCGAGTCACTAATATGTCAGCCGGTTATGCTAGTTTGCCAAATGCTGTTGGCGCTACTGGTCTGGTAGCTCAAACTGTCAGCGCCAATCCGACCATACCTAACGCTCACACTGTAAGTTTTGGCGTATCAACCAGCGGCAGCCAAACGTCTGGCACTTACAAACAAACCGTACTCTATACCGCCATCGCCAACTAAAACAAACCAGTCCGGCTTGTTTGTATGGTATTTTTCTTTTTCAGGAGATATATATACAAACTTGCCCAAAATGCGTTATAATGGCGTTAGTCCAATTTTCGGGCGTTTGAAAAGTTTAAATTACAACTTATAGATTGAAATCAGTGGTGTTCAGTAGTAGGGCACCCACATCTAGAGTGGAAAGGACAGATATGTTAGAAGCAATTCTTGCTTTTGCAATCGGTGCTGCTGTTAGTGGCGGCGGAATTGTTTATTACAACAAAACCAAGGTTAAAGGTAACCAAGACAAACTAGACCAACTGGTCAAAAAAGCCAAAAACGAGGCCAGCGATATCGTGCTAAAGGCCAAAAAAGATGCTATCGAAATTACTGATAGCACCAAAAAAGAAGAAAATGAACATCGCAAAGAATGGAAAAAAACCGAAAATCGTTTGGTGGAACGCGAAAACAATCTAGACAAAAAGTTAGACGATCTAGATAGGCGAACCGAAAATGTTCGCCAGCGTGAAGCCGAAATCGAAGATCTAAAAAACGAAATTCGTGAAATTCGCACCAAACAACAAGATAAACTAGAAAAAATCGCTGGTCTTAAAAAAGACGAAGCCAAGCAAAAACTGTTAACTATGACCGAAAGAGATATCAAAAATGATCTTAAAGATTTAGTCATAAAAGAGCAAAAAGAACTAAGCGAAGAACCTGACGAACTGGCGCAAACCGTCTTGCTAACGGCCATGGAACGCATGAGCAGCGAGGTCACGGCCGATCGTACTGTAACTAGCCTAAAGTTGCCAGACGACGAAATGAAAGGCCGAATTATTGGCAAAGAAGGTCGCAATATTCAGGCTTTGCAGCGTGCCACCGGTGTTGATGTGCTAGTCGACGATACCCCAGGCATGGTAGTATTAAGTAGTTTCGACCCTGTACGTCGCCAAGTAGCTAGGCTAGCGCTAGAACTTTTGATGAAAGACGGTCGGATTAACCCCAGTAGCATCGAAGACGCCGTGCAAAAAGCCGAAAAGCAGATCGACAAAGAAATCAATCGCGCCGGCGAAGACGCTGCCCGCGAAGTCGGCATTGTTGGCATCCCTAAAGAAATCTTACGCTTGCTGGGCGAGCTTAAATTCCGTACCAGTTATGGCCAAAACGTGTTACTGCACAGTATTGAAATGGCGCACGTGGCCGGCATGATCGCCGAAGAAATCGGCGCCGACAAACGTGTCGCCAAAACTGCTACTTTGCTACACGACATCGGCAAAGCTGTGACCCATAAAATTGAAGGTAAACACGCCGAAATTGGAGCCGAATTAGCCGAAAAATACGGTATGAAAGAAGCCGTAGTACATGCTATGGCCGCGCATCATGGTGATATTGAACCCACCACCCCCGAAGCCTTAATTGTAAAAATTGTTGATGCGATTAGTGCCGCCAGGCCAGGGGCGCGCAATGTTAGCGCCGAAAACTTTGCCCAGCGCATGAGTGATTTAGAAAACGTCGCTTTAACCTTTGATGGCATCGACAAAGCCTATGCTATTTCGGCCGGTCGTGAAATCCGCGTCATTGTACAGCCAACCCAAATTGACGATCTAACGGCTATTAAACTAGCCCGCGATATTGCCAACAAAATCGAAAGCACCATGCAGTATCCGGGTATCATTAAGGTAAATGTTATTCGCGAAACCCGTGCCATAGAATACGCCAAGTAATTTGGCAACACAAAACAACCCCGATTTGCATCGATTACCTACAGTATAGCACAGGCTGCCTAAAATGTCAATTAAAAGTATTATTATGCTTGACTAATATACCCATGTGTGCTAGAATGTAAGCATGTTTCCTATGTATGAAAACGAACCAAGTTGTAATGGTTCTGCGGCACAGAATCTACCAGAGTTAGATAAGTTCGAGATGCCCATAGAAGAATCACCTAAGAATAAAAACCCT
>WRFU01000009.1 GCA_009778675.1 Candidatus Saccharimonadota bacterium | reverse complement strand
ATCCTTGCCGACCACATAATAAGGCAGCCCACCACCTACGTCTAAACCGTGCCGCTGGCCAAAAGTGTAAAAAATCGCCCCATCATGTGTGCCTAACACCTTGCCAGTTTTACGTTCAATAATATTACCAGGGGTAGTTTGCACAAATTCACCCAAAAAATCACGAATCCCAACACTACCTACAAAACAAATCCCCTGTGAATCTTTTTTGGTCGCCGTTGGCAAATCAAACTGCGCCGCCAACTTACGCACCTGCGGTTTAGCCAAATGCCCCACCGGAAAAATAGTTTTTTCCAACGCCTGCTCTGTTATTCGATACAAAAAGTAAGTTTGATCCTTGTTGGCGTCCTTGGCTTTCATCAGCAAACGCGGCTCAGTCACCAGCCGGCCAGCCTCTGCGCGACTCGTGAAGGACGGCGAGCAAGTCAACGCCGAGCCCCGTAACGACGGGCGCGAGAAGTGGCGCAGAGGTTGTGCTAGCTGGTGATCTGAGCCAGTCAAAGCCGGAAAAACGACATTTTGACAGCATTGACCCACTTGCGCGTAGTGGCCAGTGGCTATAGCATCTGCGCCATCCTCGAGAGCGGTATCTAAAAACAGCTTAAATTTCACTTCTTGGTTACACATCACATCAGGATTAGGCGTCCGCCCTAGCTCATACTCGCGAATCATATAGTCGACCACCTTGTGTTTATACTGTTGTTCAAAGTCAAACACCTTAAAATCAATCCCCAAACGCACCGCCACCCGCTTAGCATCAGCTAAATCTTCCGCCCACGGACATGTCATCCCTGGCAAATCGCGACTCCAGTTTTTCATATATACCCCTGTCACGTCGTAACCAGCCTGCACCAACAACGCGGCCGAAACACTACTATCCACGCCACCACTCAAACCGACAAAAACCCTCATAATTGTTGTCCGTAAAACATCACAATTTTGACGACTTCAGAAATGGCTAGCCACCAACCACGTGGCGTCAACCACCAGACCTTTTCCCAGCCGCTATCAGTTGCCACCGGGTGATTATAAATCTGCACCCCTGTACCCAGGGCTTTGCTGAACTCTAAATAAGCCCGGCGCTGATGGTAGGCCGAAGTCACCAAAATAATACTTTTTATATCATGATTTTCAACGATTTCTTTGGTGTGCATAGCATTTTCGTTAGTGTTATTGCTAAATTCATCCATAAAAATAAGGTCTGCCGGCACACCAGCGGCCACAGCCTCTTCTTTCATCACAAGGGCATTGCTGGGGCCTTGTTTGTCGGCCGCGGCACCAGATACAATCAGCTGCTTGGCCAAACCTAATTTTTGTAACTTAACTGCTTCATTCACCCTAGCGGTCGTGTCACCACCGCTAATTACCACTATGGCATCCACCGGTTGGCAACTATTTGGCAAACAATTTTTAAGATCATCTGGCGACAAATAAAAGCTTAGGCCAAAAGTTAAAACTATAATACCCACAATAATAACAACACAGCCGATTAACCAGCGTATTAGATGGCGTTTCATAGCCCCAACCTTTCACACTCGGTATTAACAGCTTGGATTATCAGTTCGGCGGCTTTTTTGGTATTAGCCGGTGTGTTTAACTTGCCCATGGTAAGGCGTAAACTACCATCAATCTGTTTATCTGTTAGCCCAATCGCCTTTAAAACGTGCGATTTTGTACCCTTGCTAGCTGCGCAGGCGCTACCAGTAGCCACCAACACCCCTGATTCTTCTAGTATAAAAATCAGCCGCTCAGCGTCTAAACCAGGCAAAGTTATTGGCACAAAACTATTCAACTGCTTTTTGGGGTCGCCCAAAAACTCTACAAAGCTTATATTGGCTGCTAA
Source organism: Candidatus Saccharimonadota bacterium (assembly GCA_009778675.1). Taxonomy (GTDB): domain Bacteria; phylum Patescibacteriota; class Saccharimonadia; order Saccharimonadales; family Saccharimonadaceae; genus WRFU01. The sequence continues at coordinate 31,891 of WRFU01000009.1, read as the reverse complement.
ATCGTGTTTTAAGGCCGTTTTTAGCTCGCCCAGGCGCTTTTGCTCCCCCAAGACGTGCTTTTTAGCATCTTTTACGGCTTTTGCAAACCCGACCACTCCTGCGACGTTCTGCGTGCCAGCCCGCATCCCCTGTTCTTGCCCACCACCAACAATTAGGGGGTCAAGCTTAACCTGCCGACCCACATACAGCGCCCCAACCTGTTTTGGCCCATACACCTTGCCCGAATTAAGCGTTAGCATATCGACCCCTAGGCGCGCCACATTGACATCTAGCAAGCCAAACCCCTGGCTAGCATCACAGTGCAGATAAAGAGGGGTAGTATTACCCGCTTTTAGCCTGTTAGCACGCTCATTTTTAACCAAATGAGCAATATCACTAATCGGCTGAATCGTGCCTAGTTCGTTATTCACCAGCTGCACACTAATTAACACAATGCTATCTGTTAACTTGGCCTTTAAATCATCTAAATCTACTAAACCACGCCCATTGACTGCCACCGTATCGTAGTTGCCACACCGCTTAGCCGCTTCTAGCACGGCAGGGTGTTCAATGGCGCTGGTTAATACTACAGCAGGCTGCTGGATCGCCAACTGGTCAATTTCTGCGCGACTCGTGAAGGACGGCGAGCGGGTCAACGCTTTAGGGGTTATTGTACAGCAATCTGTGCGCACGACATCTTTTTTCTGCTTCATTTTTAGCGCGCTTGAGGCCAATGGAGCTGACCAAGAAGTAGGATCCCCGCCTTTAGGCATGGGGATACTTCTTGGATCAGATCGCTTGGACCAAGCCGATGGAGCAGAAAAAACGATGTCGTGACAGCACTGTGGAATAATCTGAAAAGCCAAATTAATACTTTCGGTTGCCCCGGCCGTTATAATAAGCTCGCTACCCTTTGCCCCTATCGCTTGAGCAATATCATCTTTAGCCCTTTCGTAATCCTGACGCACCCCCACCGCTGGCAAATAAGGGCTGCTAGGGTTAAAAAACCGTTCGCTAAAATACGGTTGCATAGCCGCCAATACACCCTTACTAATTGGTGTTGCCGCCGCGTGATCTAAATAAATGATTTCCTTCACTCTACCAGTATAACATTGGTCGCGCTATGTAGCCTTACTACCTATTGAATATCTTGCGTTTCAGTAGTATCAAACCCGCCACAATAGTAGCTACCGATGCACCCAGTAATATTGATGGTGTGGCTAAGCTGTACTTAGTAGTATTGATCCCTGTATCCGGCACACCTGGTACACCAGGCGTTATTGGTTCGGTGGGTGGTTCAGACTTAGCTTTAGTGTAGAAGGTAACACTACCATGTTCAGTACTAGTGGTTGGTGTCCATTCGGTACTATTGGGGAAGGTAACTAGGGTGGAAGTGTTTTGGATGCCACAATCAGGTGTCGGGTGAGCTACGCTGCAACTAGTACCATCAGTGCGATACCAATCGTAATCGGCGTAAGCTGTACCGTTAGCGTCTGTGCCAGTGGGGGCAGTGATGGTACGATCGTTATTGTCGTAGGTGGGAACTATGATGTCGCCGGGAGTAGGGCTAAAACCAGAACTTATAACACCAGTGGAAGTTGATTTAAGGCTATAAAGAGGCCTAAGGCTCTGGACATCAACTACACTACTATTGTCCTTAAAAGTTGCCGTGCGGACAGCATAGGCGGAAAAAGTACTATCGAACATTAATGATAAAGAATGCCCATTGCTAGTATCAATATTGTCAAACAAATCAGTTGGGATAGTACCAACAGTAGAAAAAACTGCATACCGGTAAAAAGTATACCCAAACATGCCATCAAAACTAACCCCCTTGCTGGTGTTTATACCAGAGAATAAGCCGGTTGGGATGGTGGCAGTGGTGGAATTAGGGGCGTAATTATTAAAAGTATCGCCAAACATAAAGCTAAAGTATGTGCCATTACTGGTGTTAAGGCTGTTAAATAAGCCGGCCGGGATGGTGTCAGTAGTGGAATTATCGGCGTAATAGGCGAAGGTATAGTAGAACATGGTGTAAAAACTGGTGCCGCTGCTAGTATTAAGATTACTAAATAAGCCAGCCGGGATGGTGGCAGTGGTGGAATTATAGGCGTAATAGGTGAAAGTGTCCATGAACATGCCGCCAAAATTAGTGCCACTGCTGGTATTAAGGCTATTAAATAAGCCGGCCGGGATGGTGGCAGTGGTGGAATTATAGGCGTAATTTTGGAAAGTGCCATAAAACATATCATTAAAATTCGTGTCACCCACCGTAGAAATATTAGCAAATAAATTGGCCGGGATCTCGGTACCATTTACAGCACCAAGAAAAATACCGGCAAAACGATCATCCGATCCCTTGGTACGCATCAGATTGGTGAATGGCGTATCAATAGATCTAAACATGGCTTTGTTGGCATCATCGTTAGCACCAGGAGCGTTATAATAAAAGCCAAAAGCGTTAAACCAACCATCAGTAGCTGTGGTACTAGGGCGAATAGTAATCTGGTACTGGCCAGGCAAGGTGTAGGTATGCGGAATACCATTGGCGTTACTAGTGCCGGTAACTGTCTGATCGCCAGTGCTATCGCCCCAGTTAATAGTCCAATCATAACTTAATGAGTTTAGGGTAAAAAAACTCGCCATGTCGTTGCAGGTAGTAGATGATAAATTTGGATCAGCTGCCAGACAAGTAAGCCGGTAGCTATTATAGCCAGCCTCGTCAAAATTGGCGCTAACTAAACCCGAAGTTGGAATAGCAAACGTAGTGCTGGTGTTAGTGTGGTCACCATCAGAATCCAGTGTAGTGTCAATACTAAACGCAAAACACTCTGGGTTGTGAGCACAGGCCGGGATGGTGGATGGATCAGCAGCCGTCAGAGCATCGGCTTGATCCGGTTTAAACAATACATAGGTGGCGATGGCTAGTATGGATGACAAGACCACTGGCAAGCCAAAGACCAAATAACTAAGTTTTTTAGTGATACGCATGAAAATAAATGAGCTTTCTCTCGCACTTAAATTCTTATTTCACGCTCTTAGCCTAAATTATAGCTCGCTTATGGTAACAAATGCAAATTTTAACAGTTTTGGCATTAGTTATAAATTTGCTGTTTTACCAAATCATGGTAGGCCTTAACAGCATTCTTGAAGTTTCGCAACTCATCACCTTGCAAATAGCTATAGTTAGAACCCTGGCTATACTTTAAAATCCCCTTGCCTACTTGCACTTCGTAGCGTACCGTGGTTGTCCGGTGCCGGCCTAGCATATCTGTATATTCTTCGTGCCAAATCCAGGTAGTTGGATCCAAATTAAAGAATTCGCGACGCCTACCACCACTAGGTCCAAAAATTGTCGCCCCTAGGCGGCTTTCCATACTAATCAGTTCACGCCTGGTAGGTCGTTTATCTTTTTTAAAAATATTTTTAGGCTTTTTCATCTTAAGCCGCCTGCTCGTAATCGTTATTATTATCTTCATCGCGTACCAGATAGTCCAGAGTTATTACCTCGGTAACCTTATTCACGATTGACCAAGCCGATGGTTTATTGGGGTGCGAAATATCATCCGAACTTTCGTAACCTTGGCGCATTTCTTCTATCGCTAACGCTGCCGTATACGCTACTCCAGCCACGCTAGCTTGTTCATTTTGGTCTGCTAGCTGTTCTTTGCGCTCGGCTATCTTATGACCCCGATCTATATATCCGTTAAGATAACTCAGGTCATGGAATCGTTTTGCATCGACGCCACCCTGAAAAGCTGCCGGCCGTAAACCAGCACTATCAAGTTGTTCTGGCAAAGAATTAGCGTGTCTTTCCGCATTTTCAGTTTTACTGTCAATCTGGCTCTCACGATCCATTGGTTTTACTCCTTTTATCTGTTTTGAACCTAAATAATTTTAGATACCAAACAGATCCTCTGCGTTTTTAGTCGTAATTTTGGCTACTTTTTCTAAAGCTAAATTACGTTGACTGGCCACCCAGCTAGCCACCAGCCTTACATAAGCTGGCTGATCTATTTTACCACGCTCTAAGCTTGGGGTCAAGTAGGGTGAGTCAGTTTCTAAAATCATCCTCTCTAGGGGAACGTGGGCTATCGCCGCTGCCTGGGCGCTTGACAACCTAAAGGTTATAATGCCGTTTAAGCCAATATAAAGCCCCCTACTAAGCGCTGTGTCAAGATTAGCAGAATTATCGCTAAAGCTATGTACCACGCCCCTAATGGGCTTAAAATGGCCTAGAATCGCAAAAAAATCATCAAAAGCGTCGCGCACATGGAAAGAAACCGGCAAATCGTGTTTTTGGGCTAAATCTAACTGCTGTTCCAGCCGTTCTATCTGAGCCTTTCTATCGTGCGGATAGTGGTAATCTAGCCCAATATCACCGAGAGCAACAATTCTTGCGACCGAATCCAAATCAAACCGACTGGGCATTACCCCTTTGGGGGTTGGGGCAAAATGCTCAGGTAGTTTCGGTTTGGATTCGATCGCAATTAGTGTTTCAAGATCTTGCACAGCGTCTGTTTCATGCGGATAAATCCCAATGGCCGCATAAACCCCCTGATGCTTAGCGGCAAACTCTACCGCCAACTTAGAATCTGCCACATTCGTACCTACACAAATAATCTTACCAACCCCAGCTTTTTTGGCATTCTTTAGCGCCACCTCAGAATCTAACCCATAATCAGCACTATGAATATGGCAATGCGCATCAATTAGTTGCATACCAACTATTTTACACCAAAAGAAATCCCCCTTACGAATGGGGGATTTTTGCGATTTATAGTGTTAGTTGTGAGTAGCATCCCACTCTTGGATAGCTCCCGATCGCTGAGGTGAGACTGGTAAAACACGATATTGTATCTTATCGCCAGGTTCGACGCCAGGTCGCACTGTAACCACAATATCATAGCCAGGCTGCCCGGGTATACTCGCATCGTTATCTAGGCCATCAACAATAATACCGCTGATTGTCAACTCGTTACCATTAACGCTCTGAGCGATAACATAATCGTCAGAGGGTGTAGTCAGATAATCTTCTGGATTGGACGACTTGGGCACAAGCGTGGTTTCCACTGAAGACGAAGTCTCCTCGAAGCCAAACTCTGGCGGTATTTTGTGTAGGTGGCCCGTTGTCACAGTACTTTCCTGTGATGTTTCCGTCGCCCAACTATCATTAGGTGTCGATGTAGGCATTGTCGGGTCAGGTATCACACTTGCGATGACAAAAGCCAGGGCAATAATGGCGCAAATAGCAGTCCCCATTAATGCATAGCTTACCCACAGGTGCTTTTTAGAATAACGGCGAAATTTATGCCATAATCTCGCCAGCTTAACCCTGAATATGGATGTCGGAACTCTCTCAGTACAGTAATCTTGCACCGCTTGCGCAATACAGCCGCCGTCTTTAATAACGGTTATAGTATCAACACGACCGACAAACTCAGCTGAATGTTTGCTAACTATCACAATCCGATAGTCATCAAAACCATCCTCATGCAGATTGGCGATATCAATTGACACGCAAGTATCATGCTTGATGCCAACGATCTCATCACTTAACGAGCCGAATTTTAGATCATGATCCGCCATAATCCCGGAACACTCTCCAACTACATCCTTGCCCTTGCCTTTAATCCGCACTAGATACGCGGAATTATTGATGACGTAGGCATCGTTCATCTTATACCCTGTGGTATAAGTATATAGACCGTCAAGCGTACTGATTCGCTTGACTTTAATCCGTAGATTATCTGTGTTGTCCAGATATACATCCTCCAGGCTAATACCAATCTCACTTAGAATACTCTGTTCATTCCAAGCCAACATTACAACCAACTCCTTTCTGACACCTCACGTGCCACCGCCAGTGACCGAACTACACAGTGTAGTCCAACCAATCACCAGCGCCCTCTTACCTCACGTAAGAGAAGCCAAGGCATTACAGATAGTGCCCTCGTTTCTCTTACGTAACAGTAAAATTAAGGAGTTTCTAACACTACTAAGGTACTATAGGATATATTGCTACCCTATAATTCCAGTATAGCAAACTTCTTACGTTTTGTCAATAGTAGTTACATATTTCAAGGAATGGCCTTGAAATAATTAAAGTTTTGCTGACGATAGATCCTGAAACGAGTTCAGGATGACGGCGGGGTGGGTGCAGAGGTGGGTGCAGATGCGGCCGGCGGCACACTAGGTTCGGTTTTTGTGATAATCTTTGGGAAAAGCACTTTATCGGGCATTTTGACTACCCCTGTACCAAAAATCTGTTTAACCTTAGCCGTAGCGTCGGGCAAAAATGGTTCTAGCATGGTGTTGGCCTGCATGATAGTCCCAACAATCCGCGACAATACCTCGCCGAGGTGTTCTTCGGCTTCAGCGTCGTCTTTGACTGTTTTGGCGATTTCCCATGGTTTGGTTTCGTCAATATAGCGGTTTAGCCCCTGTAGCAGCGACCAAGCATCGGTAATGGCATCGCTAAACCGAAACTCTTTAATGGCCGTGTGGTAATAAAACATATCGTGTTTAGGGGCTGGGATATCACCGACCACACCAGATTGGTAGTTATTGATCATCGTAGCGGTGCGAGACACCAAATTACCCAGGTCGTTCGCTAGTTCGTTATTGTAGGCGTTTTCGAACTTTTCGTACGTAAAATCGCCATCGTCAAGGGTTGGAATATGCCGACTAAAGTAATAGCGAAAAGCATCTAGGCCGTATTTGTCGATCAAAGCGTTCGGATCTACCACGTTGCCAACCGTTTTACTCATCTTAGCACCACCGGCCAGCACAAAGCCATGCACCAATAGAGTTTTTGGCAAGGGTAAATTTAACCCCAGCAAAATTGCTGGCCAGATACCGGCGTGGAATCGTAAAATATCTTTACCTAGCACCTGCACATCGGCTGGCCAAAAATCTTTCCAACTTTCGTTTTCGGGATACCCCAGCACGGTAATATAGTTGCTTAAGGCGTCAAGCCACACGTACATAACTTGGTCTGGATCATCTGGCACTACCACGCCCCAGCTAAGGCTCTTTTTGGGACGGCTAATACTAACATCGGGCATACCAGCTGCAATTAGGCTTAAAAATTCCTTCTTTTTGGCTGCTGGAACGATTTTTAACTTATCACTTTCTATCGCGGCTTTGATTTGAGGTATAAAGTCCGACATTTTCAAAAAATAATTGTCTTCTTTGACCCGTTGATACGGAGTTTTGTGATCTGGGCAGATGCCTTCGTTAGTGGTGGCTTCCTTGTCGGTAACGAAACTTTCGCATCCCTGGCAATACCAACCTTCGTAACTGCCCTTGTAAATATGCGACTTTAACCGTTGCCAGATGTATTGCACTGCCCGTGTATGCTCGGGGTTGGTCGTACGAATAAAATCAGTGTAGCTAGCTTTCATTTTTTGAATTAATTCTAAATATTTGGCTGATTGTTGATCGGCAAATGCTTGAGGAGTCAGACCCTGTTTTAGGGCAGTTTGGGCATTTTTGTTGCCGTGTTCGTCGGTGCCAGCCGAAAATCGTACCGCGTGCCCCTGTTGCATCTGGTAACGTGTCCAAATGTCTGCCAACAGATAATCCATGGCGTTGCCAATATGCGGCGCGCCATTGACATATGGGATAGCCGTAGCGATATATAAGTGTGTTTTAGACATAACCCTAGTTTACCCTGTTTTAAATAGAATAGAAAGCGACCCCGACAAGTGTCGGGGTCGCGTTCGAGAACCAGCTAAAGCTAGTCATACGATGCCATTGCTAGCGCTAACATGTCCATGAACGAGGGAAGCGAGGGATCGACAGGTGGTGTCTCTGTCACTCTTTTGAGGTGTTCCCTCAAGATGAAGGCGGCGATTTCACATGGCTGTGGCATTATATCCGTAGTCGGATGAGTGACTTGTATAACTCGCATATTAACTGCGGATTCATCATACATCTGCTCAAAGATCTCTCGGATTTTATCTTCTGCCCCGGGCATAATAGTGCCCAACTTGATAGCCGCCTCGACTGTGAAGTTGACAGCTTCCTCTTTAGTCGCAAGTTGCCGAATTTCTTGCCCGTTGACTACATAGACCGGTTCGGGCTCGGTGGTTTCGTTCTCAGTCTCAGTTTCAGTTTCTGGTGTCGCTGTCTTGTCTTCTGCCATTTTCTGATTCCTTCCTTGGTAATAGCTGCTATATATAAACCAACTTTAGGTTGGTAAAACCAAAATAAACCCTGGAATCGCTAGTTCTCTTAAGTGCGACGGTCAATAAAAGAGTATCTTTTTGTTTTGCAATAAAGCGAAAACAAAAAGTGTGTACACACTTTTTGTTTTGCAATAAAGCGAAAACAAAAAGTGTGTACACACTTTAACGTGCGTTTCACAGCGCTCTAATTGTCCATATACTGTAAAGCACAATGCCCTACTCTTTCAGTATAGCACAGATAACTAACAATGTCAAATCACAAATAGAAATTTAAGTAAAAAATAACGAAATTATTTGCTAAAAATAGATATCATGCCGGCAGCATCAAGGGCTACAACTAACGCCGCGATCGAAATTAACAGTGTAATAACCACACCTATCACTAGCACCACGTTAGCACCACCGTGGCCACCACTGGCTTTTGGTTCTGGAACAGGGGTTGGCATTTCGACTGGGGCTTCTGGCTCGACTGGCTTGTCGTCGATAGCACTAGCAAACGGATTGCTAACGGCTGGTTCGTCAGCTGGTGGGGCAGCATAATCGTTACTTGGGGTATCGGCCATGTTGTCATCTGGTGTGTCGTGGTTAACTGGGATTGATTCGCCCATATCACCACTCGGAGTATCAAAACTAGGTGTGTTTGAACTAGTATCGGCTAAAGGATCAACTGGCGCTAGCGGATCTGCTGGTGCTGCACCGCTTAAATCGCCACCATTATTGGCCACATCGATTGGATCTGGCATAGCAACGTCGGCTGGTGGAGTGGTTGGCTCTTCTGCCGGCATAGCACCGATATCTGGTGTTACAGTTGTATTTTCATCTGGTGTCATTTTACCCCCTAATTTATGGAATACTTATTTACCTACACTATACAGCTTACGCTTTATTTTGCCAAGTATAGACCTGCAACAGATCGAGTTACTGTACTTTTATGACAATTGTCCATCCTTTCGAGCGCGGGCAATTACCACCTGCCCAATATCGCGGAGATGAGACTCACTATTTTCAAAAAATTGCGCTCGTTCCTCTAACGAGGCGTCTGCAGTGATTTTGACTAGTTCTTCTGCCAATTCAAGTTCTTGCCGCATGACGGCTGCCCCTGCGGCTGGTGCTTCGGTATACTTATCGAGCTTATTATCCCAGGCGTATTTAGGTACCTGATGGATTGTCCAACCCATCAAAATATAGTCATGGAATCGTTCATTTGGGTTATTGCATGAAGTCGTAATAGTTTTATCAGTACGCTCAATAGCATCGTAGCCTAAAACTTGTACCAAAATTGTTTTAATAGGCTGGGCGTAGGTCTCAACTGGGTACATCCTGTTTGTATAGGCTCTGATCTTGCCGCCACGAGCCCTTTCGTCATCCGGCGCTATCGTTACAGGATGAATATTAACCTCAAAATTTGGATTCCAACCACTGTCAAGCCCGCCTAAAGCTTCGTGGACATTCAAATGGCTGCCAAAAACCGGTTTTAAAAACGCCATTAGGTCTCGTTGAATGACAAATTCTTGCCGTTGTATCTGGTAAGAGGACTGCCCATTAGCGTAAATATGATCAAACCCATCATGTATTGACTCACTCCAAAAGCTAGTTCCAGCTTCGCGTTCTTCTAGAATCCACTCGTTAGCCTTTTGAACGTTAAACCCATCGCTAAAGATATCGTAAAAACGCCCCCAGTTTGTAGCCTGCCGTAAATAATGTTGTTTGGTTTTGGGCTGGTCAAGGTTAGTGCCTAATATTTTGGGCCAATCCGTATCGTAACTTTCCTGTTTTGACCATTCTTCTAAACGAGCAATGCGCTCATCCCAGGTTGTTGAATCAGTACCATGGTAGGTATGAAAAAGATAGTCAAAGAATGCTCCGGCTATGGGTACAGCTTCGGTAATACCATACATGTTGTGGTTAAAACCATTAAAAGCAAACGGCTCACTTAGAACTTCCCCGCTAGGCATAATATAGCCGATCTGGTCGCTTATTTCCGGTTCATGAGTGTACCTCCGGGCATAGTAGCGGTAATCTTCTGGATTAATATTTGAAAAGTCAGGTGGGTTAATATGTTCAGCGTTATACGGGATTGTTCTCATACCGGGATTATACCTATATAGGTCAAATAGCGGCAAGCACAAGCGCCTACTAAATTAGATATTTTTGTATAACTTTTGCCAATCATCAAGTGATAGATCTTGCGCTCGGATTTCGGGGCTTAGGCCAAGCTTAGCAAATAAAGTTTCAACTACTTGCTTATCGATTTGGTAACCAACCGCTAAATTAGAAACCAGTTTTTTACGTTTGTTGCTAAAACCTACCCGTACCAGTTTAAAAAACTCCTTTTCGTCTTGCAAACCTTTCAAGGCCATTCCTTGAAACTCTCTTTCAAGGAATGGCCTTGAAATGGTTAGGCGCACTAGCTGACTGTTGATCTTTGGTGGTGGGGTAAAATACTTGGCTTGTACTACAAAGCCAAGTGTAACATTCGCATAAAATTGGGCACTAATGGCCAAAACACTCATATCGCCAGGCTTGGCAGCTAACCTTTCGGCGACTTCTTTTTGCACCAACAGCGTAATACTAGTTGGTTTATTAGCGGCTGTTAATAGCGTACGAACCACAGCGGCGGTTATGTAATAGGGGATATTGGCCACCACTTTATAACCAGCCGGCAGTTGGCGTAAATCAAAGGCTAAAAAATCACCAGTTATAACTTCTAAATTTTTGCCCGGGAACTGACCCGGTAGTTTTTTAGCCAAATCGGCATCGATTTCGACTGCTACCACCTGTTTGGCTACCCCAAGTAACATACTAGTCAAATAGCCCTGTCCGGGGCCGATTTCGAGCACTGTATCGCTACTAGTAACACCGGCAAAATCAACAATATCGGCCAAAATAGTTCGATCTTTTAACCAGTGCTGCCCTAGGGATTTTCTGGGTTGTGCCATAGATCCATTATACTCAAAACTGACGAGTAGCCCTATGCTAAAGCTGCCAGAGCATTCCCCCTTTAGGGGGTTGGGGGCAATATGCTCTGGTGGTTTTGGTATAGGGTTACGGGCTTAGATCCTGAAACAAATTCAGGATGACACACGGTATACCCCAGGATAACGATCGAGCTGGCTTTGCCAGTCGTCCGCGTGTTGAGGGGAGCCATGGGATTCCCCTCAAGAACGCTAGCGGTAGATATCCTGCAAGCCTAGATTGTTGCTACACGCTGGCCAGGGATTCCAGCCACGAGATTTGTAAGTTAGCCAGGCTTTTTCGTCCTGCACACTCGGTGGTGCGGCCGCCGCATTGGCATAGCCCGCATAATTACCCCAGGTACGAATATCAAACTGGTAAGCACCATAGTAACCATTGCCGGTATTACTACTGTAACCGCCCTCACAACTACGTAGTTTGGCCAAAGCTTCGGCAAAACTACCCCTAAAAGTATTGCTTATTTTGGCTCCGACCACTTCGACCTGCGTCACCGGTTGCAACGTGATAGCTTGACTGATCAGTTTGCGTGATAATTCGTGGCCATAAAACATGTTGACTTCGTAAATAGCGGTTTTTTTGCCATTTTTGCCCAGTGTTTTTATCTGTTTGTAGCCCACTTCACGGTCGTAATCGCGAATTTGTTCAACGCTAAATGGCACGTCTTCGTCTACCTTAAGCGTATTTTTACCATTGCGCCAGATTTCGATCGTCATACCGTTCACAATATCGTCGTCCCACATTTTAGACACAAAATCATTGGGGTCACGGGCTAGCTTTTTTTCGTCCAAAAATTGGCCAACAGTTTTACTTTGAGTACGCATCACCATTTTTTCACCGTAAAAATTAACATTGACGATTTTGGCACGTTTAATGCTTAGCTGCATATTCACACCAGATTCCACCAAGTTATTGGTTGGCTCTAGTTTAACTTCATCTTCGGGGTACAGTTTAATCCCAGCCGCGTCGGCAATAGTTTCGTTAGTTTGGGCGGCTGTTAACACCTTAACCCGTACATTACCATCAACAATTAATACCGGCCTAGCCCGATAAATGTTAATGCTAAAATCGGTCGAAACAATTTCTTCATTTAAGCTTGGCTCAACGTTATCTTTGGCATCAATTTCGACATTTGATTCTTTTAGGGCTTCTTTGACAGTTTTAGCTGAAGTTTTTACCACATAACGTTGCCCACTATCGTAAATCGTCACCAGGTGAGTATGATCATTGCCATCAGTCGCCCTAGCAGTAAAAGTACACACTAAAACTAACGCTAAAAGTACCAGTGTACCCAGCGCAAATAGTGCGAGAAACGATTTTTGCCTTACAAATACTCGCATATGTATAACTATATTAACACAAAACTAGCCCCTGGTTCTTAGACCAGGGGCAGTACAATCTGGTGTAATGTTACAATTACTGAATTGACTTTCTAGCTACGGCCCCAACCAGCAGTATACATAGACCCATACAACAAGCGTATAGGGCAGTTAAAAGTGAAACCAACAAAGATGCGTTAGGAGGCATATGCCCCGTTATTGCACTCATCACCACACCACTAATCAAAACCGCAAAAGGCACAAGATAGCACAGAAAAGCCACCTTTCTAAACAGCCTGTCGGCTTTGCTTTCGTGCTTAAGGCTGAATGTTTCTTTTAAGTAGACGAATCGTGTTGTTACTAAAAGTGCTATAACAACGGAAATTATAAAGACAATAATCCAAAATGTAGACATTTGATACTTCCTTCCTGTACGGACACCAGATTGTGAAATGACATTTTAAAGAATGTAAACTACACCTATAAAACATCTTTAGGATAATCGTTCTATCGCATATTGTCAAATATTTTAAAACACTTTACGCTATTGCAAGGTAAACCCTTGCAAAGGTTTATTCGTCATCCTGAACTTGTTTCAGGATCTAAGCCCGTAACCCTATAGCATTTCAAGGAATGGCCTTGAAATACATTGTTGCAAGGGTTTACCTTGCAAAAGAGTTAGATTTTTTCTAGCCGGGCGTATTCTACATTTAGCGTTTTGGTGGCGCCAGAATCGAATATTACAACTACCGCCAAACCATCCACATCTGTCACTTCGCCAGTGCCAAATTGTTGCGAGCGCACATGGTCGCCCACCGCGAACGGCTGGTCGATAAAGGTTTCGGCCTCTTGCAGATCTGGCCTAAACAACTGCGTCGGATCCATTAAATCTTCTAAAAAGCGGCTGGGCATTTGGTACTGGCGGCGGCCAAAAAAGAATCGGCTTTGGGCAAAACTTAACATTAGTTCTTCCATGGCGCGCGTCATGCCCACGTAGGCCAGGCGGCGTTCTTCTTCCATTTCTTCGGTGTTAGCGTTAAGATCTACCGCCCTGGCATGCGGCAACAAGCCTTCTTCTAGGCCGACAATAAACACCACCGGATATTCTAACCCCTTGGCCACGTGCAACGTCATGAGCGTGACTTTATCGCCTTCACTATTTTCATCGGCGCTGGTCATTAGGGCGATATCAGCCAAAAAATCTTCTAAGTTTTCGTAGTGCGCAGCTTCGCTAACCAGTACGCCAATGTTTTCTAGCCGATCATCAGCCTGCGGTGTGCCGTCGTTTAGGTAGGTTTTGTAATCTATCAAATCAATTAATTCTTGCACAATTGTGCCTGGAGTAGTGCCAGATTCAATCTTGTCACGCAATAAAATCAAGGCATCGCCCAGAGCCCGTAAGTTTTCTTTGGTTTTAGCGGTTAGGCCACTTAAGTTATCACTTTTTAGTAACGCTTGGATAATATTGCCACCACTGGCTGACCAAAAATCACCAAATTTAGTCAAGCTAACCGCGCCCACGCCCCTGGCTGGCACGTTAACAATCCGGTTTAGGCTGACTAGATCGTTGGGCTGGTACAGTAGGCGCAAATAGGCAATTAAATCTTTAATTTCGGCGCGGTCGTAAAAACGCACCCCACCGACCAATCGGTACGGAATATGGCGCTGCATAAACGCTCGTTCAAAGGGGTAGCTTTGAGCATTGGTGCGATATAACACGGCAAAATCACTAAACTTGCGCGCACCGCTGCTGACCCGCCCAATAATACGATTAGCGACCACCATGGCTTCTTCGGTTTCGTCGCGCAGTTCGTTTATCTGCACTGGCGCGCCCTGTTTTTTATCTGTCCACAGGACTTTTTGGGTTCTCGATTTGTTTTTAGCAATAACTTTAGCGGCCGCGTCTAAAATTGGCTGGGTGCTGCGATAATTTTGTTCTAATTTGATAACTTTCGCCCCTTTAAAATCTTTTTCGAAGTTTAGAATATTAGTGTAATCTGCCCCGCGCCAGCTATAAATACTCTGCCAATCGTCGCCAACCACGCAGATGTTGCGTTCTTTGCCCACCAGCAATTTAACCATCTGGTATTGGACAGCGTTGGTGTCCTGGTATTCGTCGATTAAAATGTGCTTAAACCGCTGCTGCCAGCGCTGGCGAACCTGCTGATTGTTGCTGAACAATTTGGCGGTTTCTAGTAGTAAATCGTCGAAATCCAACGCGCCAGTTTTAGCCCGTTCTTGTTCGTACCGGGCATAAATTTTAGCAATTATCTCACTGGATGGATATTTAGCATAAGCTTCAAACTCACTGGGCGATATAAAGTCGTTTTTAGCCTTAGATATTACGCTACTGATCATGCGTGGTTTTAGAGTTTTGTCGACAATATTAAGCTCTTTCAGGGCTCGTTTGATTAGGCTTTGGCGATCATCATCATCGTAGATGACAAAATTAGGCGAAAAACTAGTGTTTTCGGCCTCGATGCGCAAAATTTTGACGCAAATACTATGAAAAGTACCCATGTAGGGCATAAAAGTACGGCTAGAGGCCAAGGTACTGACATATGGTTCGCGGATACTAGCCAGCACACTGCCACTGCGCCGCTTCTCGCGCCCGTCGTTACGGGGCTCGGCGCTGACTCTCTCGCCGTCCTTCGATAGTCGCGCAGTAACAGCATGCTGTCTAGTATCCGCGAGCAATGTAGCTAGACGACTGCGCATTTCGCCAGCCGCTTTATTGGTAAAGGTAACAGCTAAGATCTGCCCGGTATCTACACCGTGGTTGGCGATTAAATTAGCTATGCGGTGGGTTAGAGTTTTAGTTTTACCACTACCCGCCCCAGCTAAAATCAAAAGCGGGCCGTTCAACGTTTCGACAGCCTCTTTTTGCGCCACATTTAAACCCGCCAATATATCCATTGTATCTATTATAACAGATACACTCAAGCTTTTTTATCGTTTTTACGCAACAAACAAGACTGTCTTGTAGGTTCTTAAAATCTAAATATGGAACGAGCGCGGTTTTACCGCGCTCGTCACCGATCGTGAAAAGTGTCCGACCTACGCCGCCATTGGCAAACGCCATAGGCGGTGATCATGACTGATCCACGTGTCTTTGGTATATGGTTGTAAGTGGAGAGTACGCAACCCCTCATCTGTCACGATAATCATAGCTTTTTTGTTGCTACGACTCACGACCTTAATGACTGGTTGATGATATTGGCGAGGAATCTTGTGAAACATAAGTGTTCCTTTCCTATCGACACCTTTACGCAAGCCCTCTGCTTGTGTCGTCGGTGATATGCCGGATTCGCCTGAATCAACAGCATATACTTACAGTATAGCAAGCTTCTTATGTTTTGTCAAGCATTCTACCACTTTTCAAGGAATGGCCTTGAAAATATTAGGGGTTACGGGCTTAGATCCTGGAATAAATTCAGGATGACGGAGACCTAGGATAATGTCGATTATGATAGCCAGAACAGATAAACTACGAAGCCGATGCCGGCACCTAAGATGACTAGTAACACGACTAGTAGTGCCCACAGCCAGCCCGATTTGCCTTTGGATTTTACAATAACTGGGGCGGGTTCTGCCGGTGCTGCAGTACTTAAACCTTTAATTTCTTGGTGGACGTCTGGTGTGCTAGCTATAACTTCGGGCTCACCACCCCCTAGAGGTCGTTTTTCTACCTTGGTATCTGGCAAAAATGGCGTATCGAGGGCTGATTCTTCATCTTGTTCAAGCTGTTCGGGTTGTTTTGTTACCTTTTCGGGCTCTTTTGGCGCTTCTTTGCCCGATTCCTCTTCGATTAACCCTTTGGGCTCGGTGTCTTCGCTGTGAGCTTCTAGTAGCTCATCTTTGATGCCTTCTGGTAGTTTAGGGTCTTCTTCGGGTTCTTCAATCAACTTATCAGGGTTAATTTCTGTTACGTCGTCGTCTTGATCGTCTAGATTCTCTACCCCTGGTGTTACTGGCTCGGTTTTGGGTTGTTCCTTGGGTGGCTCTTCTGCCGCTACTGGGGTATCTTTTCGGGCGCTGCTATCGGGCTCGATGCTAGCGGCTTCGTGTGACACTTTTGGCGGGATAACACCGTGGTGGTGATGCTTCATATTGGCGTTAGGATTGACCATATCTAAAAATTGACCCTTACGGTGAGGAATGACCCTCGGCTCAGACTTGACCGCTACAGGCTCTACAGGCTCGCTAGGCGCGTTTTCTGGTGCTGGGTCGGCCTTGACATCATTTTTGAGTTGTTCGATAAATGGAGAGCTTTCTGACGCCTTTGGCTCACTACCACCCATGGCACTACCAACCGCTCGGTCAATTTCATCAAAATCTAGGTCTTTCATATTTTTCCTCCTAAGATATTTGCTTTTTCGACTATGTCTGCAAATGATTTTACTCTTAAACTACTACTGCCGACAAGTAGGCCATCGACGCCAGGGGTCAGTAAATAGCTACCGACGTTATTTTCGTTGACACCACCACCGTATAGTACTTGGATTTGCTCAGCAACTTTTTTGCCATACAGATATTCAACCTGGTGGCGGATTTCTTTGATCGCGGCGGCGACATCATCTGGGGTGCAAATTTCAGCATCGGCTACGGTGCTGATAGCCCAAACTGGTTCGTAAACTATTACTACCTTGGTGATATCTTCGCTGGTAACTTCGGCCAGACCAGAGATAAGCTGATCGTAAATGACATCGCTGGTTTCATGAAATTGCCGCTCGTTAGCTGTTTCACCAATACACAACACCGGTATGATGTCGTGACGCAGGGCGGCGGCTACTTTGCGACGGATGTCTTTGTTGGTCTCGCCAAACAGATAACGCCGTTCACCGTAACCAGTTATGGCGTATTTTACTATGCCTTTTAGCTGATGGATTGAAGTTTCACCAGTAAAAGCGCCAAAATCCCGCCAATAATAATTTTGGGCGGCTAGTTTAAATTGTTTGGGCTTTACCTGTAAACTAAGCGGTTGCAGGCTAATCGTACTGGGGGCTAAAACAACCTCTACATTAGGGGCAGGCTTAATAGCATTTTCTAGTTTATTTAAGTGTAAACTAGCTTCACCCACCGTGAAGTTCATTTTCCAGTTACCGATAATTAACTTTTTTTGCCTACCCATAAGCTGTTTAAAGTGTACACCGTTTAAGCTTAACCAACAAGCCTGTAGCTAACCTAGGCCTACACTCTTCGTTTTTTAAGGATAAATACAGCGATCACTAAGGTTAGTGCCATACCAGATATTATCGCTAGCAGCGACCCTGCCAATGTGGCTTTCGCTACCCCTGTGTTTGGCACACCGATAGTAATCTGGTAGTGCGCCGCATGATTGATGATGACGGCCAGGTTGGCATCAGAAATCAGATAAGCGGCTGGAATTGTAAAATCAATCGTGGCCGAACTTGCAACTGTTGGTTGACCTGAAAAAGTTATGGGAATAGTTGTGCTACCAGCCGCAACACTGCTACTGGTGGTAACTTTTAAGCCCGCCGGGAGGTTTGTGAACCAGCTGGTTATGTTAGTCTCGGCTGGAATGCTGTCTTTAATCGTGGTATCTGTTAAATTCACCGTGGTGGATTGCGGCTTTAGCATTTGATTCACCGTACCAGATACCATCACATTGGCGATATCGGCGGCGGCGGTAACAATTTGCCACTGTGTTTCGGGGTTGCTAGCTACCTCTAAATCAGCCCCGGACGTAAGTTGCGCGCCTGGGATAGTAACAGCGATCGCCTCTAAATTATTAACTGCGGGAGTGCCAGCGAATACCACCGACACTGCTGTATCACCAATGTTAGCTGTAGTATCAATAGTGGCGGTCAAACCGCTTGGGATATTAGTAAACCAGTTAGTTACATCGGTACCAGCGGCCAACCGTAGTCGAAAAGCGGTGCCATTGGCAATAGCGGTGTTAGTAAACCCAATATTAACCGTTTGGCCACTGGCCAGCGGTGTGCCAGTCCAGCCCGAAATAGTGGCTGGGGACATGGTAGCCAGCGGTGTGGTAATCCTCCAGGTAGCATTGGGGTTGGTTGCAACATTCAATAATGCATTAGAAGATAAAGTACTAGCCGGTATAGCAACTACTAGCGTACCAGTAGAATCAGCCACCGGCGTGCCAGTGAATGTCACATCAATAGCAGCAGCACCAACCGCAGTGTTAGCCACAGTGGCGGTCAGACCAGCGGGTAGATTAGTGAACCAACTAGTGATATTAGCCCCGGCCAGTAAGCTAGTGGTTTTGATACCACCCAAGGTGATAGTAGCCGTTTGGGGCACTAATTCGATATTCGCCCAGCCTATTATGGTGGTGTTGGTGATCGCCGCCGAAGCTGGGCCAGAGTAAAAAGTTACGCTACCATGCTCGGTGCTGGTGGTTGTGGCCCATTCGGTGTTATTAGGAAAACTAACATATTGGGCTGGTGTTTGTGCGCCACAGTCTGGTGTGGGGGTTGTAACAGCGCAAGATGTACCATCGGTGCGATACCAAATGGCATTAGCGTATGTGCCAGTTGGGGCGTTGATGTTGCGATTATTGGTGTTGTAAGTCGGAATAACTTGACTACCAGTGGTAGCGTTAACTGTCGGATTAGCGTCTGGTGTGCCATTTGGACCAATTTTGGACCAGTAGGGACTAATGTAAGTCCATGATCCGGCAACCGTGCCACCAACTTTAAAAGTAGCCTTACGGCTAGCGTAATTGTTAAACACGTTATAGTACATGCTATTAAAATTAGTGCCACGGGCAGTGTTAATGCCGTTAAATAAACCGGCCGGGATAGTGCCGGTAATAGAATTATAAGCGTAATTCGAGAAAGTGTTACATAGCATATAACTAAAATCTGTACCAAGACTGGTTTTGATAGAATCAAATAAACCCGTCGGAATGGTGCCAGTGGTAGAATTGCGAGCATAGCCATTAAAAGTACCCTCAAACAGATTGCTAAAATTGGTGTTGCTATTAGTAACTATACTGTTAAATAGTCCAGCTGGAATGGTGCCAGTGGTAGAATTAAAAGCATACGACGAAAAAGTACTAT
This sequence comes from Candidatus Saccharimonadota bacterium, assembly GCA_009778675.1. Classification (GTDB taxonomy): domain Bacteria; phylum Patescibacteriota; class Saccharimonadia; order Saccharimonadales; family Saccharimonadaceae; genus WRFU01. Next base: position 12,378 of record WRFU01000009.1, on the reverse strand, counting down.
AAAACATATACGCCAAATTAGTCCCCCTACTAGTGTCAATCGTGCTGAATAGCCCGGCCGGAATGGTAGCGGTGGTGGAATTAAAGGTGTAGCTGTTAAAAGTGTTGCTAAACATATAACTAAAGTTGGTGCAATTAGTAGTGCTGATACTACTAAATAGGCCGGCTGGGATAGTGCCAGCGGTGGAATTATAGGCGTAGCCGTTAAAAGTACCACCAAACATATAACTTAGGGCTGCACCGCTACTGCTGCTAGTATTAATTGTGCTAAACAGGCCAGCTGGGATAGTGGCGGTGGTAGATTTTTTGGCATAGTTACTGAAAGTGCTAAAGAATGCATAGTTGAAATTCGTGCCACGGCTAGTGTCAATTGTACTAAACAGGCCGGTTGGGATAGTGCCAGTGGTAGAATTAGTAGCATAAGCATAAAAAGTGCCGTGGAATACATGGTCAAAGTTTGTACCACTACTAGTGTCAATACTACTAAATAGACCGGCTGGAATAGCGGCAGTGGTCGAATTACTCGCAAAATTATAAAAAGTACTACTGAATAAATAGCTCAAATTAGTATCACCAGTTGTTGAAACATTAGTAAACAAATTGCTCGGGATAACTGTGCCATTAACTGTGCCGTAAAAAATTTGGGAAAAGCGATAAGCTGCACCTTTGGTACGCATCAATTCGGTAAATGGCGTATCAATAGACCTAAACATGTATTTATTGGCGTTGGTATTAGCACCCGCGGTATTATCTTTAAAACTAAAAGCATTAAGCCAGCCGGCTGTAGCAGTGCCATTGGGCTGGATAGTAATTTGGTACTGCCCTGCCCCACCGGTCGAAGCATAGTTATGAGCAATGCCAGCCGAAGTAGAGCCGCTAGTGCCAGATACCGCTTGCTGGTCACTACCATCACCCCAGTCAATCAACCACTTGTACGGATTATTGGCGCTGCCGACATTACCCGAGGTTGGTATCGAAAAACTGGTGGTCGTGTTGGTGGTAGCACCACTACTAGTTAATCGAGTGTCAACGGTAAACGCAAAACACTCTGAATTACCGTTGCAAGCTGGAATGGTGGATGGATCGGCCGCCGTAGCAGCATTAGCCGTAGGCTGCCACAAAATATAGGCCATAGCAGCAAATATCGATGACAACACCACTGGTAGGCTAAATACTAAATAACTACATTTTTTTGCAATGCGCATAGCTGTATAACCACTTTTCTCTCGCATCTTTAGTGCCTACTCTACTTAGTTAATATATTACCCTTTTCCAAACAAAACACAAGCATAATCTAAGATAATGCTAAGCCAAAAATAAATAGGCTAAAAGATCCACCTCTGGGACTATCCACTGTCACTACCAATTCGACTTGACATTTTAGTTAATCTGAGCTATAATGAAAAGATGATTGATTATAGCTTTCACGATGGCTTAAAAGTCTTGTCCAGCCAAGATGGCGGTGAGGTTTTTAGGGCTTCAAAGGATGAGCTATTACAACAGGCCAAAGATATCGATAGCACCCCCCCCCCAGAGCCTGAAATCCACCGAATTGAAGTAAAAAATGGCAAAAAAATAAATATTAATTTATATAGAAAAATCGGTGAAAGCGCTACAAAGAGCGCTATTTTAATGTTTCAACCTTGGGGTATATCAAACAGCAAGCATGGTGAAGAAATGTCTAGTTTGGCTAGTGGGTTGGACCGATCGCTGGTGATCGTTGAACAACCTGGGTTTAGTGGTTCAGATTTATTCCCTACCAGCGTGGTCAAAGACCTGGCTAAAACTGGTAGCTACGCTGCAGCCGGTGAATGGTTAGCACCGGCAATCAATGACTTTTTTGAGTCAGAAGATATCATTGCCCAAACGGCTGCTTTGTATGTCCACGGGGCTTCAGAAGGTGGTCGGTTAGCCTTAAGCGCAGCGCCGTTTTTAGACCAAGAACAGATGATAATTAACGCTGTTGACCCACCCGGTAGCGAGTATTTAGGGTTTGAGCGCATGGCCTGGCGTTTTACGGGGTTAGAAAATGGCAATGTGATCCAATACACTATGGCGACTCCTGAAGATATTACAGGTATAGCTAAGGGTAACCCACTTAAAGTCCCTATCAGGATGGTAGCGCCACCAAGGCAACATGCGCCAAGTTATTTATGGCAAACCCTGATTGATCGCCCGCTGTCCATGAGCAAAGCTGGGCTCGAAAAAGATCTTGAGGCCGCCGCTGAAACTGATGCAGTTAAAGGTATACAGTTAATCCAATTAGACGAAAGTAGGCTTAATAACTCTAACAATATGAGAGCAGTAGCGGATAGGGTCAACGAAAAGAACCCCGGTGTAATTGATTTACTAGAGATACCAAACCACTCGCACGCTGTTATCGGACGGCAAGCTTTTGACTTAGCTATGCTTTTTGTGGCACTCGGTAAAAATGGGCTACAAGAGGCCGTCTAATAATACACCATCCAAAGGTCAACCCCTTAGATCTGTTATTTTAGAGCTTCTAGCCCTGGTAACGGTTCACCAGCGATAAACGCCAACGTGGCGCCACCGCCGGTAGAAATCAGGCTGTATTTTAGATTTTTATGGGTTTTTTGGTAATTATGCACAAAACCAGCTGTATCACCACCGCCAATAATAGTGGTGGCAGTTGTATTTTCACCGATAGCTTTGGCTACCATGGCAGTGGCGGTGGCAAAGCGATCTATTTCGCTATAGCCCAAGTTACCGTTCCATAATATGGTTTTGGCTGTAGATATAACTGTTGTAAATTCTGCAACAGTTTGTGAACCAATATCTAGAATAATGTCATTGTCTAGGACGTTATTAACTGATTTTTCTAGTACATTGGCGTCTTCGTTAATTTCGCCGGCCACCACAACATCGGTTGGCAAGATGATTTTTTGCCCATTTTCGGCCAAAATTTGTTTGGCTACCCCTAACCCATCGGCATCAACCAAACTCTTACCGACTTTCAAGGAATGGCCTTGAAAGAAGGTATTGGCTAGGGCACCACCGATTAGCACTTGATCGGCAATTTGGACTATTTTTTGCACAAAACCGACTTTATCGGCGATTTTAGCACCACCTATTACCGCCACAAATGGCCGTGTGGGCTTGTTTAAGGCCGCTGTAAGCGTTTTGACTTCTTTTTCGACTAACAGCCCAGCCACACTCGGTAATAGCCTGGTGATGGCATCTGTGGTGGCAGATGTGCGGTGTAGAACGCTAAAAGCGTCTTGGACGAACACCTGTGCCCCTGTTGATTCAACTAGTTGTTTGGCAAATTCAGGGCTGTCGGCTTCTTCACCAGGGTCAAAACGCAAGTTCTCGAGTAGAGTAATCTTGTCATCCTGAACTTGTTTCAGGATCTTGGGGTCAGATTCCGAAACAAGTTCACAGTGATAGGGGGCAGGAGAGCTCATAGCAGCAGCAAAGATAGGCGTATCTAACAAAGTTTCTAACCGCTGTGCCACTGGTTTAAGCGATAATTCTGGCACAACTTTACCCCCTGGGCGGCCTAAATGGCTGCACAGGATAACCCTTTTAGCGTCGTGGTCTAACAGATAATGGATAGTAGGCAGGCTAGCCCGAATACGCGAATCATCGCTGATTTGGCCGTCATCTGTTAATGGGACATTGTAGTCAACCCGGACTAGTACTGTTTGACCAGCAACATCAACATCTTGTAGTCTTTTGAGTGGTAGTTGGTCAACTGCCATCGTTGCCCTCCAGGCCGAGCGTTTTGCCTACGGCAAAAGCCGATTGCCCAAAATGGCAAACAGCAGGCAGCCTCACCTTGAGATTTTCCTAACTTCAATTGTGTCAGTGCCACCCGGGATGCCTTTTTGCTGGCCGCGCACAATTACCACCAAAACCTCAGTTTTGTAGCCCAAACGGCCGGTACCTAACATATCTTTAACTAAACCAAAAATGTAATCGTCGTCGTAATTATCACCTATATAGCTAACATTGGCATACATTAGGGCTAGCTGCTGCGCTACCCTAGGGCTATCGGTAACGCTAATAATTGGTAAATTTGGTCGATTAGCTGCTACCGTGGCGGCGGTGATACCAGTGGTCGTTCCGGCAATAATGGCATCAACATCTAACTTTTCGGCTAAACCAACAGCGGCTTCGCTAATAGCATTTAGAGTTTCGCCGTTACTGCTTACTACATCGGTGGGTATGGGGTCGACTGGGTAGTTATCTTGGGTGTAAATTATAACGTTACGCATCGATTGCACGGCTTCTAGTGGATACTCGCCAACTGCTGATTCTTCGCTGAGCATGACGACATCTGCCCCCTGGATAACAGCGGTAGCGATATCATTAACTTCGGCGCGGGTTGGCTCGGGGTTATCAACCATGCTGCTCATCATTTGGGTGGCCACAATGCACAGTTTACCGTGTTTACGGCACAGGGCGACCAGCTTTTTTTGGACAATTGGCACCACTTCGGCGCTGACTTCAAAGGCCATATCACCCCTAGCTACCATAATACCATCAGTTGCCTTGACGATATCTTCTAGCTGTTTATCGCTTTTAACAGCTGCTTTGGTCTCGATTTTCGCGATAATCTGGGCGTCAGAACCGTAGGAAAGCAGTATTTGGCGTAAATTGTCGATATCTTCGGCCGATTGAATGAAACTTAGTGCCACGTAGTCAAAATCGCGACTAACGCCAAATTCTATATCGGCGATGTCTTTATCTGTTAAAACATCACCACTAAAATCGGTGTCGGGCAAATTAATGCCTTTGTTGCTCATAATTACGCCGTCGTTTTTGACTTTTACCTTTATGGCAGTTTTGTTGACTACCTCTGTAACCTCGGTTTGGATTTTGCCATCAAAAATATATAACGGTTCGCCGATTTTGACCTTTTCGGCCAGGTTGTACTGGACCGGCAGGCGTAAATTGCCAGTATGTTCTTTTAGGCTAGAGTCCAGCACCAGTTCGTCACCGGTTTTGACTTCTAGTTTGGTGTTTTTTAACATGCCTAGGCGGATTTTTGGCCCTTGTAGATCCTGGACAATTGCCACCTGGCGATCTAATTTTTTGCTAGCTGTACGAATCCAGTCGATATGGCGGTCGTATTCGGGATAATCACCGTGTGCCATGTTAAGCCGACAACCGTTGACCCCTAGTTGTATAAGTTCTTCGATTTTTTCGGGGCTACTAACAGCCGGCCCGATAGTGGCTAATATTTTGGTGCGTTTGAATTTTTTTACCATTGTTTATAGTATAGCACGAGCGGTTTAGGGCAGGAGCATTATGCCCCAGAGCTCTTACCATGTCCCTAATAAGGCTGGTGGCGTTCACTGTGTCCAATTTTCGCCCACCAAGCCGAGCGTTTTTCTCTGGATTTTTCCATTTTCTTCTTGGAATTAACCATGAAAAAATATAAAAATCGCAGCGAAAAGCCGATTACCCAAAATTGAACACAGCGAACGCCACCAGCCCTACCATTTGCAGTTTAGTGTAGTACAACAACTAGCGAGCCTGGCACAAGCCAACCTTTTTCTGATGGGGGTTTACAGGGGGGATTTTTTCTGGTAATATTCTTTTGCGGTCTCGTCGTCTAACGGTTAGGACACCAGGTTTTCATCCTGGCAATCCGGGTTCGATTCCCGGCGAGATCACCACGTTAGAATTAAGAGCACCATTTGGTGCTTTTTGGGTTGAGATAACAGAGAAGAGTGGGCTTAAACCTTCCGTTCCACATCGTTTATTATTAGTGTCTAGTACAAATCCGTCCGGGAATAACATACCCTGGAACGCTACCTTAGATTCATAGTTAGCATCACGCCACAATTTAGCTGGCATAGTGATGAAATTACAAACGTACTCGATAGTGGATTCATTAATTTTCTGTATATCTTCCAGTTCCACAATCGATGCATCAAGGTCAGATCGGCGTTTCTTATTGCTACTGATATATAGATCCTTCTCTTCAGGTGTTATATCGCCATCTAAGAGCCTCTGGAGGGCTTTTTCCATGTCACTATCAATCTTACCTTGTTCACTTCGCAGAGCTTTGATTTCGGTATTTACAGACCCTAATTGTTTATGCACGGTTCGCTTAACAATTTCTTTGAATAGTTTGACCGTTCCATCCGTTGGTGTTATATCTTCAAGGAACTTAGCAAATATCTCATGCGCTTCCTGTGGCTGCATGCTTTTCGCGCCTTTACAGGTGCAATGATATCGAGGCGACGGTTTGCCGCTACCGTTCTTTGGAGCACTGCCGCGTAAGTGTTTATGGCATACAGGACATAATGCCGAAGCTTTAAGAGGGTAGAACTCATCAGGTAGAGGGTTAAACACTCGCTTATCACGATTTAGCAGTATCTGGTTACGTTTGTAAGTATCAAAGCTAACTATGCCATCCCAGTTACCCTTATATACTTCACCTTCAGTCAGACGTTCTGAGCATATATAGCCGGCATAAACAGCACTACGCAGTATATTATCTAAGGTGTTAAACGACAGCTCACCACCCCTCATACCTTTCATACCTAACTTTTTGGCATATACTAGTATATCTGCCACATTCATACTACCACTACTGAATCTGTTGATGATTAGTGCCACCTTATCTGATAGGCCATCAGTAGTATCAGGTGCTAGAACACACCTGTATTTTGGCTTACCATCATTATTCTTACCAATGACTACTTTCTCGATCTTCATCCCATAAGGTGAACACGATTGCCACCACCCTTGTTGTGCCACTAGCTTCATATTATCTGATACAGTCTGCGATTTAATATCGTTATCAAGCTGGTGTATAGATATAGACAAGTTCTTCATAAACTTGCCATACGGTGTTTCATCAATCATTTCTTGTGTAGAACGTAAACCGACACCATTAGCCGTTAAAAAGGGCGCAATATCCTTCGAGAAGGATTCCATGTTCCTTGAGATACGACTAGTGTTATATACAATTATGTAATCAACTTTACCTCTGTTTTTTCTAACATCATCCAGCATACGCTGTAAGTTTGGACGGTGAGCAGTTTTAGCTGATATACCTTCATCTTCATACCAGCCGACAACTTCAATGTCATTGTCCTTGGCATATCTTGTAATAGCTCGTTTTTGGTTTTCTAAAGAAGCACCATCCACCTGTTCATCTGTGCTAACTCGTCTGTATCCGTATGCGTAGTTCATAACTTATCCCTATCGTAGCATACCTGCTGTAAGTTTGGAACGACATTCTTTATAACTACATCTTGAGCTAGTGCTTCCATAGCCACTATCATTGTTGTTAGGTATTCATCACTGAGATTCTTTGCACCTTTTCCGAGGATCTTCCTAGCTTCTTTTACAGTTATTAGCAGTCCGTCATCAACAAGAACAGCCTTTGAGACTGATCTGGTTGTCGAGTTTGATTGAACTGTTTCCATTCCGTTTTCGTATCTGTTGGTACTAAACGGATTATGTTGGTGAAACAAAAAGCCCCTAGCACCAACAAAAAATTCTCCTTAAAGGTCAAAATTAGTTGTTGATACTAGGGGCTGAGTTCCTATCTCTCAGTTGCCAGATAGCCACGTTTGTGGACTTTCAAGGTAATCATCTGGGGCTTGCCGCCGTGTAAAGATTAGCGTCTTTAGAAAGCAAGACTCCGTACGGGCAGGGCACACCAGCATTCCTTGCACAATCCATTATACATCTAGAGAACCGCCAGAGCAAATATACGCTCTGTGAGCTCATATAATGCCCTCTAGCGCATAGTAAGGGCTAAATGGTACTTATGGGTCTATCTCGTTTGTCTCTGTAATTATTAAAGATTTCTTACTAAGTTGCTCCATGATCTATGCCTCCTTTCGTTTATTTAACACAACCATAGTCACAGTTATAGCTAGCGTTGCTAATGCTATAGATCCGATTATGATTGCTGCTATTTGTTTTACCGAATTATCGCTAATATACTCCTGAGTTTTATCACCTGATATCTCTGGTGTAGTGTCCTGAGCATTTTCATAATTATCAACTGATCCTTGTAGGCTTTTCTGAAGATCATCTATCATTTGTTGCATGTTGGCATTATTAGGGTCTATTTGAGCGAAGGAGGTTTGAATTTGCTTAAGAACTTGCTGACCATAAGAGCTATTCTTAAACGATGCCGGCACGCTAATATCAATACTCTTGGTATCTGGGTTGAATGTTACACTCACGGCGTAAGAGATACCAGCTCTTGATGCATCAGTTACCCCAGGGTTGGCTTTGGCGACCTTACCAGTATCAAGTAACCGCTGATTCTCGGCTTCACGATCTATCTCTTCTTGTTTAACAGGCGATTGAAATTGATTGTTTTTAGCAGATTGAGTTAGACCGAGTCCTGTTTGTGGGCTTTTATCTTGTTCACTTTGGCTACTGCTCTTATTGCCTGATGTTATGGTTACTAATGCTAATACCGCTAGCACAAAAGTTACGCCACTAAATATGATGATTAATAAACTACTGTTTTTATGTTTAGGCTTCATAGACCTCCTTCCTTGATATCACGGAGGCCAACCAAAAAGCCTGCCGTCGGTGAGACTTGCGTCCCCATAACCGTTTCCAGCTATGACCGTATGAAAGGTAGCCCAACGACAGGCTGTTTTCTTTCATACGGTTTTTAGGTAACCATGCCAGCAAAGCTGGTTTAGGCTACATACTGCCATTATACAATAAAAAAATAGCGGCTCGTGTTCTAGTGCAAATGTAGGGTTTTCTAATTACTATTAAGCCTAGCAAGAAAGCCACCAAGCCATAGGTTTAGCCCCTCGCATAAGAGGTAGTATGCTACTAGCCAATCAAGCCAGCGTTATCAAACTTAGAATCTTTAATGGGGGTCTCTAATGCCGCCATATCACTATCATTCATCTTGTTTATATATTCCTTAAATGCACTGTTACTGTTACATAAGCTATGTAATATCTTAACCGCCGCGATTTTTTCCTTGTTGGTTAGTGTATCAGGCGAACTAAGTACATCCACCGCCGTATCTATAGCCACATTAACAGCCTTTAGGCGTTTATCTTCTAGCTCCTTGGTTTGATCTAGCTCTTCTTGCACACCTGCCATCAGTGTACGCATAGTATCGGTGTGTTCTAGCCGATAAGCCGCTGCTGAAGCATTACCAACAGCAGAGTTAATATGCAGTCTGTATGCCGCAGCTTTGCTCATGTGGCCAGATAATACCGCCAGAGCGTAGTTATGTTTAGATGTGTAGTTAATCATGATAAAACACCCAAGTCACAAAGAAAGAAAAAGAACCAAAAAGAAAGAGTTCAATGGAATAAAGGGGTCTATTAGCACGCATAATTACTCCTTAAACCTTGAATAAGCCCCTGCCATCTGATAAAGTCTTTACAGATCTCGTTCCATTTCGATAGAAGGAGGTTCACCAAAGTACAGAAAGTTATAACTAAAGGCAAAAATCGAGGTTCTTGCACTTGGCAGATATCGATCTGTGAGAATATTAACTTAACAGTAGAAAGAGTAACATGCAGGAACAGAAACTTTTCGTCGGTAGCCTGGCTTTTGCCACCACCGATGATGCACTCAAAGCCTTTTTTGAGTCTGTTGGGCCCGTTGCCAGCGCCAAGGTTGTAACCGACCGCGACACTGGCCGTAGCCGTGGTTTTGGTTTTGTTGAGTATGAAAATACCGACGACCTACAAAAAGCCATCGACGAACTGAATGGTAAAACTCTTGACGGCCGCGAAATTACCGTTAATATGGCGCGCCCGAAAGAAAACCGTTCAGGCAATGATTCACACCGTAAAAGTTGGTAAAACTTAAGTGAATACAAGCAGAGCTACCCTATAAAATGGGTAGTTTTGCGTTTTATTGGCAAAGTCGCCCCTTGTAGGTATAGTGTTTATGCATAAAATATGTAAATAGTATTGACAAAAAAGCACGCGTGTGCTACAATGGCTATGTCTAGGGAGTATAGACGGAAGAGCTATATGGATCCAAGTGGTCCTTAACAAATCGGATTATTGCAAAACATAGTGTTTGTAGGCGCGACTAAGGGCAGCTAAAGGCCGCTTTTAGTCGTGCTTGCGAGCACGAATGTGATGTGATGTGTTTAAGATGTTTGTTGGCGCTGTGAATGTTAGAGGCAGCTTTTTGTGGATAAAGTCTTACCTGCAAAAAGCTGTTTCTAGCATGATTTTACGCGCGTATTTTCGTGCAAAAAGCAGCTAGCCCATAGCACCCGTTATGGGCTAAACCAACAAGCATCGCTTTGCGGCGATGCAGAAAGGAGTCTACAATGAGTAGTACTTCAAACCTCGCGCCGCAAGGCGCAAATAGTATCGAGGTGACCCATAAGGCCACCATGGCAGCTCTCGAGCAAATCGAGGCAAATGCTGCCGCACGCCATCAAAGTATGGAAGCAGCTGTGGTACGGTCGACAGGACTTATTGTCGACCAGGTAAGTGTTGTTGACAGAAATGTCACCAATGTCGGAGTGGCGATTAACCACACCTACGATGTGGCAAGATCCACCAATGCCTCAGTGCGTCGCACCGAGGTGAATACCACGCAGGAAGCGGCCTGGGAGTGGATTGTTGCCGGCGTTGTTGGCATTATCGCCTTCCTCGTCGCCCGAAGCCACGTTTGGACATTGACGCAAATGGTCGATAAGAATACGTCGATCGTTTTCCACAATCCAGTTATGGAAACATGGTGGGTTGGTCCCTTGCTTTTCGGGCTGGTATTTGGGGTTCTAGCCCTATTGCTCATCCATGCTGGCCGCAAGGCTTGGCTACGCCATAAAGTCACTCAGGAAGAGTGGCAGCCGGAAGTGGCTTATGTCACACCGACGGTGGGTAAGCCTAAGGAGTCAATTCCAGTAGAGAATATTCCATCGGAAGAACTCCCAGCTGGATCTGGTAAAGATTCTAAGCCAGAACCTGAGCCGAAGCCCAACAAGGGCAAGGGCAAAGGCAAAGGCAAGGGCAAAGGCAAAGGCAATGTTAGGCAGAAAGCCAAAAAGACCACAGAGAAGCTGAAAGGAACCATCCACGAGAAGACGAAGCCAGCATCTGATGAAGGTGCAGAAAAGTCGTCTTCTTCTGGGGGCGACGGAAAGTAGGTGATCTTAATGGTCAAGAAAATTGCGCTGATAACCGGCGCGGCAGCACTTCTCATCATCGCGTCATTTATGACGTGGACGATGGTTGTGAAAAAAGCATCGGCGAAAACGCCGGAGTACGTTATCCATTATTTTAATGGTGACGTACAGAGTGATTCGGCGACGAAGTTTAACTTCGGACCGGACCGCTGGGCGGCGGCCACCAAGGCCGTCAATGCCGGGAAAGCTACCTCTGTTAACGAGTATGTGCTTAACGACTTGTTCGTTAGCATTACCCCGTCGACGACCAAGGGTGCTGACCCGGCACTAGCCGCGGCGTTAGCGTATTACATGGATCACACCATGGGTACGCAAATCCTGCAGCCCAATGAGACTCCGGATCAAGCGCACCTGCGCTTTGTGAAGGATCTCAAGGCTGACGGGAAAATGCCGTGGCCGGCAGCCGTGGCCAAGATGAAAGCAATTTTGCTGCCATCGGACGCCATGGCTGCCACGGTGCAGCCCATTAAGGGCAAGTACACCTACCAGGCGTACATGCACCCCAATGGGCTTGAGGGCAACAAGCCGTCGGTGGTAACGAGTAAAGGCACCAATACTGGTGGCAACGAGCTCGTGATCACTCTGGCTAGCGGCAAAGTATTCCGGGTTCGCCTGGAGTGCGGCTACCAGCCAGAAACCACCGGATGGTGGACGCCGAAGGCCACAGGTGGTAAGTCAACGCCACACCAAACAACCCCTAGTGGGCTAACCCCAAAGAGTAGTAATCCTGCGGGTTACACTCGACCTCCAGGCAACCAGAGACCCAACAAGGTACCTGATGCCAACAAGGTGCCTGGGGATGCGCCGGCTAATAAACCGCCAAACACCAAAAGCGCCAACGGAAAAACTATGAAAGGTGGTGATTCCGATGGTGACACCGTACAGGCGCCGGGAAAAAAGGCGCCCGACGATGATCGGGATAAACAAAAAAAGCTGCCTAACGAAGGCGGCCCTAAGGTGAATGACACCGATCCCGGCGCTTTTTAGCACCACTAACACATCGCATTAAGTCCTTGGGTTTCAGATTGAGCTTTTTTGCTCTCTGGCCTTAAGGCAAGTACTGGGGAGAGCGTTCTATTCGCTCCCCCTGGTTCTTCCATGTTTTTCGATAATCCGGTTTGTTAGGCAAAGTCTAGACGCAAGTTAACAATTCGGCGTTTTAAATACACAACTTTGCCTGCAAATATAATTTATAAGATCCTGAAACAAGTTCAGGATGACAAGAGAAGAATAATTTTTGCAAGGGTT
>WRFU01000008.1 GCA_009778675.1 Candidatus Saccharimonadota bacterium | reverse complement strand
GCTAACACCCAAGCGCTCCATTAGCGAGGCAATGCGGTCGCCCTGGAAAATACGCATCAAATCGTCTTCGGTGCTCACAAAGAACTGTGTTTCGCCCGGGTCACCTTGGCGCCCACCACGGCCACGCAACTGGTTATCAATCCGGCGCGATTCATGACGTTCACTACCAATCACCACCAATCCACCTTTTTCTACCACACCTTTGCCAAGTTTAATATCTGTACCACGGCCAGCCATGTTAGTGGCTAACGTAATAGCCCCCACCTCGCCGGCTTTAGCGATAATCGATGCTTCTCGTTCGTTATTTTTGGCATTTAAAATCTCGTATTTAATACCTTCTTTTTCTAGATATTTAGCAATCAGCTCGTTTTTGACAATACTGGCACTACCAACCAACACCGGGCGGCCAGCTTCGTGATGCCCCTTAATAACTCCAGCCACCGCTTTCAGCTTGGCTTTTTCGGTCTTAAAAATTAGGTCATCCTTGTCGACACGGATAATTGGTTTATTAGGCGGAATCTGCACCACGTCCAAGCTATAAATCTGTTGAAATTCTTCGGCCTCAGTAAAAGCTGTACCAGTCATGCCACTTAATTTGTCGTAAAGTCTAAAATAATTCTGGAAAGATATGGTTGCCAGCGTCATACTTTCTTGCAGTACTGGCACACCTTCTTTGGCTTCGATCGCCTGGTGCAGGCCTTCGTTATAGCGCCGGCCATTCATCAAACGGCCAGTGTGCTCGTCAACAATTATTACTTCGCCATCGTTCGTTACCACGTAGTCTTTATCACGCGTGAATAAAGTTTGCGCCCTTAATGCCTGTTCCATATGGTAAACCAGCCGAATATGATCTGGCGTGTATAAATTAGCTACGCCCAATAATTTTTGGATTTTTTCGACGCCTTCGTCGGTCAGAGCGACACTGCGGCGTTTTTCTTCTAAATCGTAATCCTCTGGCGTTAATTTTGCGGCTATTTTAGCAAATTGGTAATAACTTTCAGGGTTTTCGGCCGCTGGAGCGCTAATAATTAGCGGCGTTCTGGCTTCATCAATTAAAATACTATCGACTTCATCCACAATCGCAAAATTTAAATCACGCTGACGCAATAATTCTACTTCGTTAACCATATTGTCACGCAAATAATCAAACCCAAATTCGTTATTCGTGCCATAAGTCACATCAGCCGCATAGGCTTCTTTACGAGTGGCAGGTTTTAGCTTTTTCATGTTTTCATCTTGATGGTTTTCATTATTATACGTAGGATCGTACACAAACGACGCTTCGTTGATAATTACACCCACGCTTAAGCCCAAAAAATCATAAACACTGCCCATCCAGGCAGCATCACGCTGTGCCAAATAATCGTTGACGGTTACTACATGCACACCTTTACCGGTTAAAGCATTCAAAAACACCGGCAGCGTGGCTACTAGGGTTTTACCTTCGCCAGTTTTCATTTCGGCCACACTACCTTCGTGTAGCACCATACCACCAATTAACTGCACGTCGAAATGCCGCTGACCCAGTACTCGCCAGGCCGCTTCGCGCACCAAAGCAAACGCTTCGGGCAAGATTGTATCTAGTGTGACACTCTTTTTCTCTAGTTTTTTACGCAGTACATCGGGTTGTTTTTTAAGCTCGGCTTTGGTCATTTTTTTGTATTTTGGCTCTTGCGCATTAACTTCGGCCACCCGTTTTTCTAAACGTTTCAAAGTTTTCTTTTGGGCATCACCAAAAACTTTGCTTAGTAGCTTAGTTTTGGTTGAACGGTCGGCCAGTTTATCTGTCGGCTGTTTCGTTTTACTGGGCATATTTTATAAACACTCCAAAAATCCGTAAATTTATACTCTAGTTAGTATAGCAATTTTTGACGGTAAAAAAAAGGTAAAAACTTTATGAGAATAATTATTATTGGCTTATAGGGCTCAAGAAACAGACGATGCGTAACCAGCTACTATACTTTGCCAGTCGCTTATAGAGCCTGACTCTTCAAGCATATGCACTAGCACGCCAGATTGCCCACCCATATTAGAGGCCAGCTGTATAAGACGCGCACAATGCTGGTCTGAATCGTATTTATTATCAGGTGTGTCATCATGCCAGTCATAATCAGGGCGAGGATCAATATCTTTTACCAGTTTTATAAATTCTAAGGTATCTTCGGCCTTCGCTGCACTGTCAATACTATTTTCAAATTTTTTGAACAATTCACCATTCGGATCTTCAGCAACGCCCAGCACATTTAACTCATCTATAACCTTGCCCATGGTCTTCTCATAGGCCACCGAGTCTAGCTCTTCTAGGCGTAGATCGCTAGTTTGCATTGCTAACTCAAAATTACTAAGTTTAGCCTGTTTAGCCTGTCTAGCCTTATCTTCCCATTCATAATTACCTATTATGATACCAGACCGTAACAGACCGGCGTTCAGCTCAGCTTTATCGAAAGCCTGCTTGCGATACTCAAGTTCATGAACCGACATATCACCAGCTCCTCTAGCTAACTCTTTATCCCTTTTTGCTCTTTGCTCATACTCCATCATCCTTTTAAAAGCTTCTAAACGATACTCATCAGGAGTACCTGTTTCATCTAGAGAAACAGTTTTATACATATCTATCATATGCCGATTCACGTAATCAGCTAATTCTGCGGCGCGTTCTCGTTCGGTTTTCTGCTCGGGGTTAACATCAGTTTCGTGTGATTCATCATATTCCTTAATATCCATCCAAGTCGCATCTTCTGGCAAACCACGCTCAGTAAGCTCTTTTGCTAAGCGTTGCAAACCGACATCTTCTATTGAAGGTAATCCAGCTTTAGGGCCATCTTGCAGCTGTTGTTCGTTTTCGGGATTTGGCTGATGCTCACTGGATTTTGTCATTTTCTATTTTCCTTTGTTTTCTTTTATTTTTACTGGCATTTTTTGTTCAGGAAAACAAAAAATGCGTACATGTACGCATACTGTAATGGGTATGTTTACATGTCTATAGTTACAGTGTAGCACACTATTATTAAAAAGTCAAGCTTAAGTGGTATATTATGCCATATAGTCCCCGTTTCCAAGGACGAACCTTGGAAACGGTAGGTTGGTTATATTTTTGAACGGATTTTTAGGCGTGAAAGTAAGCGTTTTTTGCCAGTATATGGGTGGGCTTCGGCTTTATAGCGGCGTAGCTGAGTAGCTAGTTTAACCTCTAAAATATCTATCGCCGAAAGTACATTACCAGCTTCATCTTTGGCCGTAATGGTTTTACCTGGCACATCTAGCACTACTTCGACTTCATATTTATTACCGTGTGCCCGGCCGACCTCTTTAACATGCACCCGCGCTAACACTGTTTTCTTAGCATGCCTAGGCAAAAATTTGTCTAGTTTGCCAATGCGTTTTTCTACGTACTTTTTGGTGGCATCATTCAGCTTAGTTTTACTAGCGACTAGTCCAATATTTTTAATCATTCTACCCCCTTAAATTTCCTTTTTGCCGTTCATATATGGTTGTAAAACCTCTGGGACAATCAGCTTTTCACCAGCTTGGTAATTTTCAAGCACTGCCACAAGTGTACGCGCCAAACTTACAACCGTGCCATTTAGAGTGTGCAATATTTCGGTATTACCACTTTTTCGGCGGACTCGAATATTTAAATTACGCGCCTGGTAATCTGTACAATTCGAACAACTAGTCAGCTCGCGATACTTGTTATCGACTGGTGACCAATATTCGATATCGTATTTTTTAGCGGCTGGCGCGCCCAAATCACCGGCCGCAATGTTCACCACGTGATACGGGATGTTAAGTTCTTGCCAAATTTCTTCTTCTGTTGCCAAGATTTGTTCGTGCATTTTAGTTGATTCTTCTGGCAGACAATAAATATACATTTCTAGTTTATTAAACTGATGCACCCTAAATAGCCCCCGCGTGAATTTACCATAAGTGCCAGCCTCTTTGCGGTAGCAAGGTGAATAACCAGCATACATTAATGGTAAATCGCTTTCGTCGATAATTTCATCGGCATGATAGCCAGTTAGCGGAATTTCAGCTGTAGCGATTAACGATAAATCCTCGCCATCAATGGCATATTCATCACTTTGCTTGCTGCTGCGCGGCGCAAAACCAGTACCAGTCATAATTCGACCACTTACCATGTGTGGTACAGTCATAAAATTAAAACCCTTACCAACAATTTTTTGCAACGCATACTGATAGATGGCATTTTCTAGTAGTGCTAAATCACCTTTTAAAAAGTAGAATTTAGCACCGGCTACTTTAACGCCACGTTCAAAATCCACCCAATCACGTTTGGTGGCAAAATCTAAATGATCCATCGCTTGTGTTTTGTGTGTGCCCCACGCCTTGATTTCTACGCTGTCGTCTTCGCCACCTAGCGGTACGTCAGGCAAAGTAATATTAGGAACTTTTGCTAGGCGTCCGTCTAGATCGTTTTCGCGCAACTGGAGTTCTAGGTGTGCTAGATTCTCTTTGATAGCTTTGCCACGATCGACCAGTTCACTGCCAAACTTTTTCATCGCATCGGCGGTTTTCATTTGTTTTGCGATATCGTTACGCTCGGCACGGAGTTTTTCAATCTGCCCCATAACTTTCTTACGTGCATCATCAGCTGCCAGCAACTTATCAATATCAACTTGGTAACCTTTATCGGCCGCTGATTTTTTAACTTTATCTGTATTCTCACGGATATATTTTATGTCCAACATATACATTAATTGTACCATAAATAGCTCGAGCCCTGGCCAGCTAAATCTGCTACAAGACTGCCTTATTTGTATTTATTTATCGACTTTTACATCCACCCTAAATGGAGCGAAATCTACGTGCACACGCTTGTCGTTAACCATTATATGGCTTTCGGCCGCATCGCGTAATTGTCGTAGTCCTTTATTACCGGCAACACTTAGCCACGATGCCCCGCTAACCATCGCCGCCAGCAACAACACCATCGCCATCACCCCAGTTATTGCCAGGCTTACACCAGCTTTTTTAAAGTTGCCACTAATTAACCTAGCAAAAAACGAAATCCCAGCTACCGCCAACATAAAACAGAACGCAAAACTTAGCGAAAAGGTCACTACAAACAGCGGAAAAGCCACGATATTCATACCAATAACTATCGGCAATAGGTAGGCGAAACTGGTTACTACGCCGGCCAGTATACCGGCACAGGCTATAATACCTAAAACGCCGATTACCGCTAAAATAACCCGCGCCACATCGTTCATGGCGCCACGGTTTCGCTTTACATTGGCCGCTACTTCCTGCCCCCATAGCCCCGGCTTTATTACCCACTTTTTCGGCCGCTTGCTTGATTGAATCAATATTGACCGGCTCGCCGTGCATGGCTAGCTTTTCGCTCACGGTGTTAGCCTCGGGTGCGGCAATCCACACTACAATGTAAATTAGTAACACCGGTATAACGGTAGAAAATATCAGTAGTAGTACCGCTATTATACGCAGCAGTGTAACATCCCAGCCAGTATAGGCTGCCAGCCCGGCGATTACACCGCCCAGTATGCCATTTTCGCTATCGCGGTAATATTTTTTGGCCGACGATGACGAACCTGTGGCAGCTTCGGCCTTGGCATCGGCAGACGAAAAGTCCTTTGGCTCGCCCAATTGATCAATTATGGCAGCTACATCTGGACTAGTGATCACATCATCTTTATTTACACCCCGTTCAGCCAAGATTTCCGTCATTCGGATTTCGATATCTTCCATGGCCTCAGCCTCACTGCCCAGGCTCTTTTTGACCGCTGTTATGTACTTTTCTAGCTCTTTTTGGGCTGTTGCGTCGATGTCGTACGCTACCCTGGCCAGGTGGATTCTTGTTACTTCGTTCATTTTACGCTCCTTTCTCAAGCGTTTTAATTGATTTATTAAGCTGTTTAACATTGCTGGCTAGCAAACTGCGCACCGCCCGGCCGTAATCTGTGATTACGTAATATTTACGCGGCGGCCCCTGTTCTGATTCTTGCCATTTGTGCAGCAATAGGCCATCTTTTTGCAACCTAGCTAACAGAGGATAAATTGTACCTTCGGCCACATTAAGCTCGCTTAGGCGCAGTTTGGTGATAATTTCGCTGGTATAAGTTAGTTTTTCACACGCCAATAACACACAATAGCTTAGTGCACCTTTTTTAAGCTGCGCATCTAGTTGCTTAGCATAAGCCGGCGCTTTATCGCTAGTGCCTTCGGTAATATCAACTATGTTGTCTAAATCATTATCTTTGTATTGCATGGTACTATAGTATGCCTAGTAGCTTGCAATGTCAATACTATTTTCAGATCCTGAAACAAGTTCAGGATGACAAAGAATGTGCTACAATACGCTTATGGATAAAAAATTAAAAGACCACCAAAAATACATCGAAAAGGAATTAAAGGCTGGGGTGAGCGGTGAAAAAGCCGCCAAACTACTTGCCTATCACCAAAACATGACCCGTAATTTTCAGCATGAACGGCTAATTCACCTATTAGTCACGTTCTTCTTTATTGCGGCTACGCTGTTGATAATTGGGCTATATGTAGCCATGATGTTAAGCTTTTACGACCCCACGCTATACATCTGCCTAGGGCTGCTAGTACTTATCTTGAGCATAACCGACATATTTTACGTACACCATTACTACCAGTTAGAAAACGGCGTACAAAGGTTGTATGAGTTGGAAAAGGAGCTGCTAGAGCTTAATTAGAAGATTATCTACGTTATTGATGAGTTTATTTCATCAATCAGGTGGACTATTATACCATATCTACTGCCTGCTTCTGTCATTTTTTTGCGATGCGATCGTGCTCTCAGCCTACCAAATACACCATGATTCAACTTTTCATATTGACGGTGCTCATCCTGCATAGTCTCACTATATTTGTCTTTTAAGGTATCAAGCTGCTCTAAAACATTGTCGCCACTTACTTGATCCAACGTATCCAGCATCATTTGATAACGTTCACGCCATACTTTTGCATAACGCTTTGGATTATGATTATTAAAAGGCGCCGTATTCAGTGCTGTTTCGAGAGCATCATCATGCAACTGTTGAATATGCGCCCTAACCATCTCCACATCAGCACGTGATGTTAAGTCTTGTACTTTTACATCCATTTCAGCTGCTTGATCCGCCACTTGTTGCTCTAATACTTTGGCTACATTAGCCGGCTCTTGTTTGGCAGCCTCAAGTTTGCGATATTCACCCAATATATTATAAGCTTCTACTCCGTTGAGTTTTTCAACTTCGGAAAAATCGCTAAAACCAAGTTGTTCTAGATCAGAAGAATCAGCCTTTTTTAGTATATCTAAGTAATGGTCTCGTTCTGCTTCACGCGCAGCGAGTTCTTCGGCCTGTTCGTCTTTAGACTCTGACTTTTTACTAGCAAACCTATCAATATAATCGCCTGCTGTACCTGTAAATTTTTCAAATCGTGCAGATTCTTTTTGAAGTTGACTTCTCGAGTCTTCTTTATCTATTTTGGGATTATAAGTTGCTTCGTAATGTGGCCTCGTTGGCTCTGGGTCTTGCTCTTTACCTTCATCAGGCTGATTATCATAATCTACAACGTCTGACCAGCTAGCGTCTTCTGGTAAACCACGAGCCTTAAGCTCTCTGTCTAAGCGCTCTTGGCCAACATCATCAGGGTCTGGTAGTTTATTTTTGTTATCAGTCGGTGTTTGTTCTGTCTCGCTGCTATTTTTTGGTATCTCAGACATGTTTGTTTCCCTTTGTTTCCTGTTAATTTATTTGGCATTTTTTATTCACGAAAACAAAAAATGCGTACATGTACGCATACTGTAATTATGTATGTTTACATGTCTATACTTTCAGTGTAGCACACTATTGTTAAAAAGTCAAGCTTAAGTGGTATATTATGCCACAAAATTATTTTAAACAAGTCCGGCTTGTTTGTAAGGTTTACGCTACTTGGTTGGTGCTTTGGCCGGTTTTGTCAAAATCTAACAGGTTCTGGGTGGATATTTTAACCATGTTTGCTATGGCTGTTACGGTGTTGTAGGCAATGTGCGGTGTAATTATAACGTTCGGCAAACTGGAAAGTTCTAAGAATGTTGGGTCGTCTATTACTTCGTTTTCTTTACCTTCGCCAAAAATCTCGCTGGCAAAAAATTCGTAAACATCTAACCCCGCACCAGCTAATTTTTTGCTAGTTAACGCCCTAAGTAATGCTTTAGAATCCACTAACCCGCCCCTAGCAGTGTTAATTAACAGCGCACTATCTTTCATCTGTGAAATAGTTTGGGTGTTAATCATATAGTGATTATCGTCCGTTAACGGCACATGCAGCGAAACAACATCGGCCTGTCTATACAGATCTTCGAGCGAATCAACATAAGTTAAATCACCAGATTGCTGATGATCATAGGCCACAACTTTAGCGCCGAAACCAGCAAATAATTTGGCTGCCCTTGCCCCGATATGCCCCGTACCGACCACACCGACCGTTAAATCAGCTAGCTCGCGACCCTTCATATTATTGCGAGCGTAATCTTGAGTTTTGACTCGTGGCAAAATAACCTGCAAGTTACGTAACAGCATTAAAGTTAGCGCAATCGTGAATTCGGCAATCGCATTGGGCGAGTACTGGGGTACATTGGCAAGTTTAATGTGGTGTTGTTTGAACAAATCTAGGTTAATACCATCGTATCCGACCGATCTTAACGAAAGGTATTTTATGCCATAATCCTGCAGTTGTTGCAGCAATTTATTGGTGTAATCGCCATGCATAAAATCACTTACCCCCTGGCAGCCTTTGGCTAAATGCATGGTTTCTTCGTTTAACGGTTTGCTGGTGACTTTGTAGGCAACCCCTAATTCATGGGCATATTTTTCAAAAAATGGCAGCTCGTCGCTGCTAACGCTGTAAGCGATAATTCTCATGCTTTTATTTTAGCATAGATTAGGTGTAGGCTTTTTGCTATTTACCATTTTGGACAGTCGGCTTTGTCGCGTAGCGACAAAACGCTCGGCTTGGAGGGCAAAAATGGTAAATAGCAAAAAGCCTAATAGTAGTTTTACAATTTTACATCTGGGTATAGTTCTTTGGTGGTAGTGTCAATTTCGCGCCTAAGTTGTGGGAAAGGTACACCCTCACGAGCCGTGACACCTTCGAATGTCCAAAAAACCCGCTCACTCCAGCCCCAACCACAGGCCGGCGGCATGCCATATTCTAGCATTTCTACAAAATCGATATCTAACATCATGGCTTCGCTATCGCCAGCATCACGCATTTTTTGCTGTTGCTTAAAACGATCTAGCTGATCAACTGGATCATTCAGCTCACTAAAGCCGTTACCAAGTTCACTGCCAGCCATAATCGGGTGAAAACGCTCGGCGCTTTTACCATCGGCCGCTGTTTTAGATAGTGGCGATAAGAATTTTGGCTCGTTAACCAACCAAACTGGCCCGGCAACCGTCGCCCGCAGGTGCTTCCACAATTTATCTATACCGCGCGATAAATTCTCGCTATCTTCTACCTCTAGTTTATTCGCTTTAAGTTCCTTTTTAACTTCTTGAAGCGTTGTATTATATACATCAATATTATAGTGTTTTTTAATGACATCGGCATAGTCCCAAACTTGCCATTTTTTGCTCATATCGACGTCAAAACCGCGAACTTTGAACTTTAATGTGCCAAAAGTTTGCTGCAGCACGTATTTATACATCGCTTCCATAAACTCCATGCCTTGATGCCAATCCCAATAGGCCGCGTACCATTCCATGGCCACGTGCTCTGGTAGGTGTTCGTCACTGTAATTTTCGTTCCTAAAACGTGGACCTATATCGTAAACGCGCTCGTAACCACCGCCGATTAAGCGCTTTAGGGGTAATTCATGGCTAATCCGTAAAAAGAAATCTTGATTTAGGGCATCCATATGGGTCACAAATGGCGTGGCGTCTGCCCCACCAGTGGTATGTTCCAGCACCGGTACATTGATTTCGATAAAACCATGCTGATTTAGAAAATCGCGTGTAGCTTGCCAAAACTTACTACGACGGATAAAACGTTCTTGCACGTCTTTATTGACGTTCATATCAATGTAACGGCGGCGCAGGCGTTCTTCTTTGTTGGTAAAACCATCACGCCCCGGCATCGGTCGTAACGATTTTGTAAGTAACCGCATAGTTTTAACGCCCAGTGATATTTCACCAGTTTGAGTTTTAATAATCTCGCCAGTAGCTTCTAAAAAATCGCCGATATCTAGTAATGGCAATTGCTCTAGCCCTAATTGGCTTTTACTGGCGTTCAGTTTTGCAACATCACCAGTTTTTAAAAACAGTTGAATCTGACCGCTAAAATCGCTAATTACAATAAATGCCAACTTACCAAACTTGCGAATGCTAGTTACACGACCAGCTAAAGTAACCGTTTTACCCTTAAAATCATTAAAGTTATCTGTAATTTGCGCAATGTCGTGATCACGAAAACTGCTAGCTGGGTAAGGGTCTACCCCTAGCTTTTTGAGTTCTTCTAGCTTACGTAAACGCTCACTGCGCAGTTCTTTTAGCGTTGCCATACAGGTAGTATATCATCGCCGGCCGGTATTTGGTACGCCTGGCACAACGGGTGGAGTTGATGGTTCGGCTGGAGCTTGCCAACATTTGATTTTATCGTTTCCATCACCATCAGATATCCCATAGCCACCATTGTCAACAGCACAAATTATTCGTCCATCCGGTGATACTACTATTGAGTCAGAATTATAGTTAGCGGTTAGCGAATTATTTGGGCCAATACCACTGCCGTCAAATTGCGGCACAATACACCCTAACCAAGCACCATCTGACGCAAACTTGGCAATGGCACAAGTCGAACTACCACCGTTTATTTGTACATCTGTACCAATATAGATATTACCGTTGTTATCGGCAGTCATATTTACGGGATTTTTCATTGACATATCATAATCTAGGTTTGCGTTAGATCGCATTACGATTGGTGTAAATTTGTTAGTTGAACGATTATAAGTACAAACAAAAGAATCTATACTAGCATCTTGACCATCAGTCCAATTGGTAATTGGACAGCTTGCAAAATAAATTAAGTTAGGATTATTCGGAGCTATATATATAGCTCCTGGCCCAGCACCCATTACGATTGAGTAGTTTTGATCATCAACGTAGTTAAAGGTGGTTGATGGACCATTAACAATATTACTACTACCATCAATTCTATTCAGAATAGTGATATCATTACTGGCATCTTGGCAATAACCACCAAACATAATCTGGCTATCATTGTCAGTTAGGGCAAATCCCACCCCATTACCTAGCCCAAAAAGACTAGTACACGAACCTTTACTTGTACTGCTCAGTACACAGGCTGGCGGGTCGTTACTCCCAATGGTGAAACGAGCCACATAGCATGTCCCCCCGGGGCCAAAATTACCAACGTAAGCATATTGCCCATTGGTGCTGACGCGAAACTTATTCCAATGCAGACCATTAGACAGCCCCACCGAGAATAATAAATCCTGAACTGGATTAGACGATATCAGCTTACAAGTTGCCATATCATATTTATTAATAGTCATCTCTGTATAGTCATTGTCAATAAACGCATATAAATGGCCGTGTCCATCTTGGGCGATGTTAGAAATTATAGCACCAGTGCCGAAATTACGAAGATCTATACTAGCCGAGCAATTAAAGTTATAATCGCTAGCCGCAATTTGTGTTGACGCTTGCGCTTGATTATTAAACAACGGCATTCCCTGCCAAATACCAAATGCTATTAGCGCTAACACCGTTAACACACTTGGCCATAACTTTATTTTGCGCATAAAATTATACACTTTCTCTCGCTGTTTATTCTTTATTTTACACTCTTACTAATAGGCTATAACACTTATTAACAAAATACAAGGGCTTAGTTGCAAAAAATTAAGCTACATTTGAGATTTTATAATGAATTGTGCCTTTGGGTGTTTTAAGTTCAACTTTATCGTTAACCTGTTTACCGACTAGCAGCTGCCCCAGTGGTGATTGATCACTGATCTTGTATTCCAGCGGGTTGGCCTCTATGGCTTCAACTACAGAATATTCATGTTTTTTCTTGCCATCATCTAGTTCAACTACGCTACCGATACCTATAGCGCCACTGCGTTTTTTGGTTATTAATTCTGAATTATTCAAAATTTGCTCGATCTCGGTGATGCGAGTTTCGGCTATACCTTGCTCTTTACGGGCTGCATCGTATTCGGCGTTTTCACTTAAATCACCAAAATCACGGGCAGCAGCAATCTTATCGGCAATTTCTGACCGAGAAGCCTTTAGGCTAACTAATTCTGCTTCGAGCTCTTTTCGACCCTCTGAAGTAATCCGAAATGTCTTATTCATAACTTCACCTCTATAAATTAATTAGTTTTTTAATTTGATTCTTTAGAGTCTAGCAACTAGTTCATCGGCTGTCAATAGTTTTATTTCACCACTGGATCTATTGGTAAGCTCAACTTTATTTTGGCTTAAAGTTTTTTCACTTAATGTCACACGGTAGGGTATGCCCATTAGTTCACTATCGGCAAACTTTTGGCCAGGGTGAACATCACGGTCATCATATAGTACTTCTATGCCTTGTTGTTGCAATTTTTCGTATAGTCCTGTTGTATCTTTTACAACATCACCTATGCCGATCAAATAAATCTGGGCTGGCGCGATGTTTTTAGGCCAAACTAAACCTTTATTGTCGGCAAAGTGTTCGGCCAGTACCCCCATTAGCCGACTGATGCCAATGCCGTAGCACCCCATAATAATTGGCTGTTGTTGGCCGTTTTTATCTGTATAGTAAACACCAAGCGCATTGGTGTATTTCGTTTCGAGCGGAAAAATATTGCCAACTTCAACCGCCCTTTTTTCGACCAGTTTTGATTTGTCGAGCCCCAACTTTACCAAGTTTGCATCGGTATAAATTTCGTTATTAATCGCTAGCCGCTTTGCTTCGTCCAGATAAATTGTGTCTTCGCCAAGTGGGCTTAAGGTTTGGAATTCGTCACTAAACTTTTTTGTAAATACGCCGCCATCGGCCGCCGTGCGATAGGTAATATCGCCGATACCTAACCGATCATAAACTTTAGTGTAAGCAGTAGCGGCACGTTCGTATAATTCATCGTGCTCTGCTGGGGTGCGTGCCAGCGAATACATATCTTTCATGATAAATTCCCGGCCACGCAACAGCCCACTTTTTGCCCGTTTTTCGTTGCGGAATTTAGTTTGTATCTGGTAAACAAAAATCGGCAGATCTTTATACGAATTAACGTAGCTGCTTAGGGTGTTGACTATTGGTTCTTCGTGTGTAAAACCAAGCCCCAGTTCACTACCATTGTCTAACTTTGTTTTAAACCAATTATCGACTTTTTTATCATCCCAACGATCAGTTTTTTCGAATAACTCACGCGGCTGTAGCACTGTCATCATGACTTCTTGCCCACCTATGGCGTTCATTTCTTCGCGCACGATTTGTTTGATATTGTCGAGCACTTTTAGGCCTAGTGGTAAATAGGCATATACCCCAGCCATTTCTTTATGAATAAAACCAGCCTGAATTAATAATTTGGCATTTATAGCCTGTTCGTCAGCTGGAACGGTTTTGCTGGTTTTAGTAAAAAGTTGGCTTAATCTCATACCACTATCCTACCATATGTAGCAAAGAGGGGTTAATAAACAAAAAGTAAAAAGCGATGCCATTTTTTATCATATGCAGCAGCACCCCAGCCCAAATGCTATCTGTAAATTCACGCAGATAACAAGCCACCATGCTTAGAGCAAAAACGTTTAACCCAACATTTATTTGGCCATGAGCAATGCCGAACACCGCGCTAGTAACCAAAGCTGCCACTATGACTGGCATGTGTTTTTTAAGTTTGCCAAATAAAAATCCACGAAAAATAGTTTCTTCTACCACTGGGGCAATTACAACCAAAGACAAAAAGGCTAATACATAATCGGCCTGGTGGGTTAGGTTTTTAAAGCCAACGTCTTGAGCCTGTTGCATAATACTGTTCGGCAAAAATAATGAAGCCACAGCAGTTAATAACGCAGCTAGCACAAAATAAACAATTAAACCAGCGGGGCTCAACAAGATGTCTGTCCAGCTGGGGGGTCTATGCACACCTAGTTCTTTGAGTGAAGTTTTTGCTTTTAGCAAATAATACGGTAGACCGATTACAATCGCTAGCACAATTATTTCTGCGACTGCCATAAGGATAGTATTAAATAGAGCGTTATCGGCCAGTGTTTTAACTTGATTACCAATCATTAGTATTAATGCAAATGCTAAACCGTATTGCACAGCAAAAAACGTCGCCAGTACGAATAATGGCAAGCCAATTATAATAACCCATTTGTTGAGTGGCTTTTGGCGTAGTTTTTGTACAGCTTTGGACATAATTTAGAACAACCTAAAGACGTCTACCACGGTGATTAACACTACAAAGGCCATTAATACCATAAAACCAATCGTATTGATCTTTTCTTCTAGGTCTGGCGTTAGTTTTTTGCGACGTAGCCTGAAAATCATCGTGACTAGCCAGCGGCCACCATCAAGCGCTGGGATAGGCAGGGTGTTCATTACGGCCAACGACAATGAAATAATACCAGCCAGCATTAATAGCGTAATAGGCCCCATTCTGGCGGCTTGTGGGAATAAAATCCCAACAATCCCAATTGGCCCCGATACACCTTCGCCGGCTTGGTTAACCTCTTTTTGCCCCTCTTGCCTAGTTTCACGGTTAAAACTTAGTTGTTTAGCCAAACCACCAAAAAAGTTACCAATTAGCCCCCCAACACCCTTAAAGGTTTCGGTGGTCAGTTGCACAGTGGTAGCTACCCCAACAATTGGTGCCGACCATGTAGCCTTTATGTTCTCGCTTTGGTCAACACCTATGCCTAAATAACCCTTGCTATCATTATTTTTAGCCCTTAGTGTCGTTCTGACACTAACTAGTTTACCGTTGCGTTTATAGTTGATAATTATATTTTGCCCTTTGTGTTTGGCTGTCACTTTAGATACATCAGCACCCCTATTGAGCGATTGGCCAGCAATAGACACCAGTTGGTCGCCAACTTTAAGCCCGGCTTTAGCTGCGGGCGTGTTATTTTCGATGTGGCCGATCGTGACTGGACTTAAAATTGTTTTGGTGTCGCTAGGTATCGAAAACTGATTATCGAACAGCTTTGGCAAACCCACCACGGCTAATATTGTAAATATTACAACAGCTAGGATTAGGTTAAAAATTACCCCACCAAATAATATTTGAGTTTTCCCCCACAAACTAGCGCGGCCATAATCACCTTTTTTGTTGTCACTATCGTGCTCGCCCTGCATTTTACAAAAACCACCAATTGGCAGCCAGTTAAGACTTAGTAAAACACCATTTTTAAGTTTTTTGCCCCAAGCCCGTGGCGGAAAACCAATCCCAAATTCTTCTACTACCACCCCATTTTTAATAGCCGCCAAAGCGTGGCCAAGTTCGTGAATAATAACAATCAATGTTAAAATTATTAGCCCAATAATAATCCCGATGATCGTCATTTACCGAACCTACGATTACGGCGTTGATATTCGGCAATAATGTCATCGACATCGCTTTTTTCCATATCTGGCCAGTATTTTTTTAAAAACATTAACTCGCTATAAGCTGCTCGATACAACATAAACCCCGAGATTCGCTGTTCACCACTAGTGCGTACTAGCATATCCATTTTTGGTACTTCGGGGTGATATAAATGCTGTTTTATGACCTCGGGCGTCAATGTATCGGGGTCAATACCACTTTTACAAATTTGCTTGCACGCTTCGGCAAGTTCCCATTCACCCCCGTAGTTAAAACAAAACGAAGCCACAGCTTTGGTATTATTTTTAGTTAGGTCTTCGCCTTCTTTAGTCATTTTGATAATATCTGGGGCTAATCCATCATTGTGACCCAAAATATTAACTCGCACATTTTTTTCGTGCAGACGCTTGACTTCTTTGGTGAATAAATCCCGGTATAAATCAATTAAATACTTAACTTCTTCTTTGCTGCGATCCCAATTTTCGGTTGAAAAAATAAAAGCCGTGACATACTTAACGCCACGTTCGTGTGTATAATCCATAATTTCTTTTAGTTTGTCGAAGCCAGTTTTATGGCCTAGAAACGTTGGTTTACCACGTTCTTTTGCCCAGCGGCGGTTACCGTCTACGATAAAACCAACGTGCTGGGGCACTATTGTATCTGCCATTTAGCTAAACCTTCATTATCTCGGCTTCTTTGTCTTTAAAAGCCGTGTCTATATTAGATTGAAATTCACGCATCAAATCATCAATTTGCTTTTCAAAGCGACGTTTTTCATCGTCACCAACCTCTTGTAGCTGTTTGATATCTTTGAACGCATCTTGACGAATATTACGTAGGGTAATTTTAGATTCTTCGACTTTTTCGGCCGTTTGCTTGACAATTTGCCGGCGGCGCTCTTCGGTGAGCGGTGGTATAGGTACGCGAATTACACGGCCGTCGTCGCTAGGATTTAGCCCTAGGGTTTGATCGGTGCGGATACCAGCCGAAATGGCAGCAATATTGCTAGGATCGAACGGTGTGACTAATATCATGCTGGCTTCGGGTGCGGTTATGGTGGCAGTTTGGTTAAGCGGTAATTGAGTGCCATAAACCGAAACTTTGACGCCCCCTAGCATACCAGGGTTAGCCCGGCCAGTACGAATTTTGGCCAGCTCACCACTAAAATGATCCAGCGCACTGGCCATTTTTAGCTTAATATCTTGCAAATCAAACATAATTCTCCTAAGTTCTACAGCTACTCATTGTACCAGGTTTTGCCGCCTTGCGACAGTCTTTACTTGCAAGTTTTTATCTGCTATAGTCGTTGGGTTATGAAAAAAGATATACATCCACAAGATTACCGCCTGGTCGTTTTTAGTGACGATTCGGTTGGTTTTGCCTTTTTAACTAAATCAACGGCCACAAGTACCGAAGTTATAAAGTGGGAAGACGGCAACGAGTACCCATTAGTTAAAATTCAACTTTCGAGTGCTAGCCACCCGTTCTTCACCGGCGAAGAGCGCATTATCGACACCGAAGGCCGCGTAGACAGGTTTAAAGCCCGCGCCGCCAAAGCCGCCGAACGCAAACAGGCTTTAACCAACAAAGCCAAGAAAACTACCGCTGTAAAGACGAAAAAAGAAACTGATAAGAAATAGATTTGCTAAATAAAGCGGCTCAATGAGCCACTTTATGATAATTACAGGTGATTGAGCTATTCATGGACATGCTCAGGTCTGTTGTGAAGGTTCAGTCTACTGATGGATTAGGAGCCAGTTCAGCCGAAACTGCAGTCTCAGGCTCATATGATACTAAGGCACTATCAGTGACAGTATCAACCTCCTCGACAGGAAACCCGTGGATAGGCTCTGTAATGTCACATGGAACATAGTAGCCCCACTTGACATTACCGTTCGTAAAAACGGCGTAGGGAAACAGTTTAAAGCGTTCCCTCTCGGCTTCAACGACAGCATATGCGTCACTATTTATTGTCCACTCTATGTCTTGGGCGTTATTATCAAACCCGAGTTCTCGAGCATCCTCGATAGCCTTATCAGCCGAGTGATATTTACCCGTTTCATAGAAAATCGTCTCACCTATCTTGTTCACATCACGTTCTGGCTGCCCTTCTGGCCTAAAAGCTGGTATAAACCCGCCCTCTCCGTCCTCACTGCGGTTTTGCAATTCTTCGGTTTTTGCTATCCTAGGCATTTTTATTTTTCCTCTTTGTTACTTTTATTTTTACTGGCATTTTTTGTTAGTAAAAGCAAAAAATGCGTACATGTACGCATTTTTTGTTAGTAAAAGCAAAAAATGCGTACATGTACGCATACTGTAATAAGTAAGTTACATGCTTATACTTTCAGTGTAGCACACTATTGTTAAAAAGTCAAGCTTAAGTGGTATGTTATACTATATAGTGCTTGTTCCCAAGGTCGAACCTTGGAAACGTTGAACATCAGCCAAAAAAGTAAAAGATGCCCTATTGACTCAGTACAGTGTCGCATGCATCTTTTAACATATTTATCGTAACAAAATAATTATTTAATTACAAGCACTATTTGCTTTTTCGTGACCAAAAGTATTCGCCTTATCTTAACAGAACCAGTGCGCAAGAACTCGTTAATGCGGCCTTCGGCTTGTTTTGTTGTCATCTTTGTACGAGACAGTCCGATGATAATATTTTCTGATTGGTTATCAGCAGTACGCAAATTGTTCTGAATTGTTCGTTTGCTATTACCCCTTATATTTTTAATCTCCCACTGCTGGTTATAGCGTAGGACTACAACATCTGGAGTGGTGGTAGAGGCTCGCTTGATAAACCTTACGTCGCTCTTAAAATACTTAGCCATAAGCTCAGCGATGGATTCCTCATATTTATCCGGCCTTGGCTTTAAGCCAACAGGTTTTATGACGTTATACTCTTTTTTAACCATGAGCGTAATTATAACACACAGGTGCCGCCAAAGCCGCCGAACGCAAGGCCGCATTAACTAACAAGGCTAAAAAAACCACTGCCATAAAGACTAAAAAGCCGAAAAAGACGCCTAAAAGACAAAAGCCCCGTTGTTAATTGCTTAACATTGGGGCTTTTTAACGCTTAGCTTGTTTAAATGTCAGATGGATCGGATGTAATACCAAAGTATTTACTGATATCGCAATCATCAAAGTTTATGTCAAATCCCGGTTCCGGCTCTTGCTCTGGTTTAGGTTTAGTAACCTCAACATTTGGATCTTGCAGTTTTAATGACAAACCTATTTGCTCGAGTCGCCTTTTTACTATCTGGATACTCAATTCGCCGAACCCTCTCATTTCCAACAAATCATCTTCTGTAAGTTCTGTAAGACGACCAACTGTAGTGATGTTCTGCCTCAACAATAAAAAATTAAGACGAGTTGGGAAATCCAGGGAGCCGATAGGTGCATACATGTCGATATCGTCGCTATTAATAGTAGTCACTAAGGTATCAAGATAACTTACACCGTATAATTTGCATCCTCTAGCAAAATATGCAGCCAAATCGGAACCATCTTCATATTCTATAACTTGACCATCATCTAGTATTACCTCGTGTCCTTCTTTGTCCCAACTTTTAATACAAACCGTATTTACCGCCATTGTTCTGCGTTTTTTAAACGCCAAAAACATATTAATCACCTATCTTTCTTGTCGCTAAAAACTAAAATCTAACTCAAAGCTTATAAGCTAAGTGCTGTAAATGTACATATGACTATATATTAGCATTAAATCGATAATAAATCAACTATATCGTGGTTTCTTGGTAGTTTTCTATCTGTTATGCTACAATTATGGCATGGCTAAAATAAACTTAGATATTGAAAGCTTAGAGGACGAACAAGCGCAATTGGAGCAGTTTTTGGCACAACCTACGGCTTACCAAGACCTAGGATTCACCACTAAAAATAAACGTTTTAACGAAATCCAAGCTATTTTAGACTTAGCTTATGAACGAACAAAGTTAGAAAATCAACTGGTTGAATCGCAACAATTGGCAGCTGGCGGTGATGAATTAGCCGAGTTAGCTAAAGATGATGTGGCAAGAATTGAGGCCGACCTAGAACAGGTTGAAGCTAAACTTTCTTCCATGCTGATACCCAAAGATCCAAATGACGATAAGAATATCATCATGGAAATCCGGGCTGGTGCTGGCGGTGATGAAGCTAGCCTATTTGCGGCCGAATTATACCGCATGTATCTGCGCTACGCCGAAAATCATAGCCTAAAAACCGAGCTGATTAGTGAAAACAGTAATGACAGTGGCGGCTATAAAGAAGTTATTTTTGGAGTTTCTGGCGATAGTCCGTATGCTAAACTAAAATTTGAAGGTGGCGTGCACCGCGTGCAGCGCGTGCCGGTCACCGAAAGCGCCGGGCGGATTCACACTAGCACAGCTACCGTGGCAGTACTGCCCGAAGCTAGCGAAGCTGAAGTTAATATTGACCCCAAAGACTTACGAATTGACATTTACCGCAGCAGCGGCCACGGTGGGCAATCTGTTAACACCACCGACAGCGCCGTGCGCATTACTCACCTACCAACCGGCATTGTAGTAACCAACCAAGATGAAAAGTCGCAGATTAAGAATAAAGACAAAGCGATGAGTGTACTGCGTTCACGTTTGTTGCAAATGGAAATTGATAAAAAAGCTGCTAAAGAAACGGCCGAACGCCGAGCTTTGATTGGTTCGGGCGATCGCAGCGAGAAAATCCGCACTTATAACTTTCCGCAAGATCGCATTACCGACCACCGCATTAGTTATTCACGTAGCAATATTCCAGCGGCTATGAATGGCGAAATTGATGATATTATTTTAGAACTGCAAAAAGCCGAAGGCAGTTTGCAAGCACACGAAGCCGAGCAAAATTGACATGGACTCAGAAGCAATCGTTAGCATTCATAATCCACGCATTAAAGCGCTTACCAAGCTAAAAAAGCGCTCCGAGCGCGATGCGCAAGGTATTTTTTTGATTGAAGGTTACCGCCCGATTACTCGGGCGCTAGCAGCTGGTTTTAAATTTAGTGAGCTATATTACTGTCCAGAGTGGTTTTTGGGTGAAAATGAGCAAAAAGTCTTAAAAACAGCCCAAAAAGCTGGCGTCGAATTGATCCGTTTAGGCAAAGAGGCTTTTGTAAAAATTGCCTACCGTGAACGGCCAGAGGGTTTGTTGGCGATTGGTCAACAGTGGCATACTAAACTTATCGACCTTAAATTATCGACTGACCCATTTATTATTGTGGTTGAAGCCATAGAAAAGCCGGGTAATTTAGGGACTATTTTACGCTCGGCTGATGCCACTGGTGCTGAAGCCGTGATTGTGTGCAACGCCGTGACCGATCTGTTTAACCCCAATGTGGTACGGGCTTCGACCGGTGTGATGTTTACCACTCCGACCGTTATTACCGATAGTAAAAGTGCTCTTGATTTCCTGCACCAGCACGGCATTAAATCGCTAGCCGCCACGCCAGCTGCCAAAGAACTTTACACCGATGTTGACCTTACCCAGCCAGTGGCGATCGTGATGGGCAGCGAGCAATTCGGTTTAACCGATTTTTGGCTTAAAAACTGTGATTTGCCAGTTCGATTACCGATGGCTGGTATTGCTGACTCGCTGAACGTTAGCGCCGCTACTGTTGCAATTGCCTATGAAGTTGTGCGTCAACGAGGGCTATAAATGACTATTGACGACTGGGTTAGCCAGACCACTGTGCTGCTTAAAACTGCGGATATTCCAACTGCACGACTTGACGCAGAGCTATTGCTGGCGCACGTGCTGAATAAGCCGCGTACATTTTTACACGCCCATGGTGATGCTAAGATCCTGAAACAAGTTCGGGATGACGTTGAAAAATTACTAACTCGACGATTGGCACGAGAGCCGTTAGCCTATATAATTGGCTACAAAGAATTTTACGGTCGTAAATTTTTGGTTACACCAGATGTCTTAATTCCCCGCCCCGAAACCGAGAATATTGTGATTCTAGCTAAACCAGTTATAATGAATGGTGCATCTATTTTAGATGTTGGGACTGGCAGTGGTTGCATTGGTATCACACTTAAGTTAGAGCTGCCAAATGCCAATGTGACTCTGCTAGATATCAGCGCAAAAGCGCTAAATATAGCACGCAAAAATGCTAATACTTTAGAGGCCAAAGTAAATTTTGTCCAAAGTAATTTGTTACAAAATGTAGCCAAAAAATATGATTTGGTGGTAGCTAACCTGCCCTATGTTGACGTGACTTGGGCAACTTCGCCAGAAGTAGAATACGAACCAACCATAGCATTATACGCCAAAGATAACGGTTTAAGTTGTATAAAAAAGTTGTTCAAGCAGTTGCCTACGCATCTACACAATGGCAGTTATTTAGTACTAGAAGCCGACACCAAACAACATGATAATATCGTGCAATTGGCCAAAAATTACGGCCTAAAACTAGTCAAAATAGCTGACTTTTGCTTGCTATTTAGCCGCCAATGTTAATCAGTGTACCCGAAAAGAAGATTAAAATTATTAAAATCGCCGTAACCGAAAATCCGACTGGCAGTATACAATCTTGGAGTTTGAGTTTATTGTGTTTTTCTTTATAAGCCCGATAAATACTAACGGCTGCAAAGCCCAATAACACAGCCACTATAGCTAGCTGTGGAATCCTTAACGTCGTGCCAGGCACGCTGTAAGCTATTAACCAATGGTATGAAATCCAGCTAAATTCGGCTAAAACAAGTCCCACAATCAGGCTGATAAAGTGCGCGTCAGCAACATCATCCCCCACTAGCACGTGACTAGCGGTTACGTAACCTATAGCAAAACTAAGTGCTAATAATACGCTAGAGTGTAAACCATAGACCAATGATACCGATGCGCTCAGCCCCAAGAACAAGGCCACACCAGCTTGAATCTCTATAGCGAAAGGTTTATCACTCGGCTTAACAATTAGCAACCATACGGCATACAAAGCAGCCAGAACCGACTGTGTCAACCAGGCGTTGCTACCCGCCAGGTAGATTAACAGTGCAAAACTAATACCAACGATAATATCTAAGGTGTTAGATTGTAAATTTGCCCACCAAAACCTTGGCCTAACAGCCAGCATGCGCCATTTACTAAGTAACACTAAAATACAGGCTAGTACTGGTGAATTAGTTAGTGCTACCAGGCCAAATACAGCGGCGGCTAATAATAGATTCAACAATACGTATACTGCTTGGCTTAAGATACTTTTACTACGAGCAATATTTATGAATTTAGCCATGAAGAGCCTTCTTGCTTGATACCACGATTATAAAGTCCGCTTGCCGGTTTGTAAAACTGGCCGGTAATGATTTGGCGGGTTTAACCTGCGTTTTATAGTATTCTTCTAGTTTTTGGCGGGTGGCAGTTTTTTTGGTATTTAGCTGATAAATTGCAATATTGCCACTAATTTGTTCGTTGGTGCTGGCCACATTGCCGGCCACCAAACCTAGACCTGTTAGTTCATCGGCCATCGATTGCGCCAAACCGTCAATATCTGAACCGTTATAAATATCTACCTTGGCTGCTTCTTTAACAACTGGGTCAGTGCTTAGTTGTTGTTTTAGAAAAGCCCGGATCCCAGAAAAGTCCAAATTACCAGCAGTCGGATAAACTGCGCTTTGGCCGTCAATTGGACCGGTTGCAAGTAGTGGGTTGTCTTGGTCGTACATACTAATCGAGTTAATATCATCAAGTTTTAGACCTTTAGCTATGTCAGCAAACGCGCGTACTTCACTGGTATTAATATCCGTATGCAAATTATTGCCCATTACCTGCATTAAGCCAAGTGCTTTGCCAATATCAGTGGCCAAGTTCAATTTGGTTGCTTTGCTAAACAATGCTTTTAGAATTTTTTGTTGATTTTTTTCGCGATCAAAATTAGAATTTGCTAAACCATAACCACCCTCAGAGTTACGAGCCCTGGCCAATGCCAAAGCACGATCACCATTTAGGTGCACGACCTCACCATTCTTGTAATTTACACCAGTCGCTACATCGTAAATGCCCCTTGGGTCATCACTTTCAATCTTGACATCTACCCCGCCGATCGCGTCTACGGCAGCGATAACCGACGCAAAATTAAGATGAGCGTAATACTGGATATCAATGCCGGTTACCTCTTTAATTTTAGACTTTAGTGCCTGAGCACCGACTTTCTCGTTAGCTCCATCATCAGAGGCGCAAAAGTAAACTGCGTTCAGTTTACCCTGGTAACCCGCTACACAAGCTTGATCGTATTGCACCCATAGATCACGCGGTAGACTGATCATGCTAGCCGTATTACCCTTGCCGTAAATACTCAAAACCATAATAGAATCTGTTAAATTAGCGCCATCGTGTGCCCCAAATGATCCATCTTCGGCTGTACCAAAAATTACTATATTAGTACGACCATTAGCATCAGTTTTAAGCGCAGTATGATGCATCAGGCCAAATAGCCCACCTTCGAATATATTACCCGTATCGTGTATCGCCCGATAAGCTAAATAACCCACAAAAGCCAGCAAAACAACACCGATGAGTAACATAAAACGTTTAAAAAATCGGCCTAAACGCGAACCTTTGGCTTTGTGCGCTTTTTTATGCCTACGCCGACGTTTATTTTGCGGCTCATCTACATCTGTTAGATTAATAGCATTTAGTGAATCTTCGATATCTTTATTAGGGCGTCCAACTTTTTTAGGGCTATCCCCTGCATTAATCGGCTTAGATTTAGATCGCCTAGGTATAAATCCATCTATACTAGTGTTTTGTCGTTTCATAACGCACGTACCATACTATCAAAAAACGCCCAATACATAAAGTGCTAGTGTCATGATTTTTAATGTGTGATAAGATAGAAGGATGGACATAAAGGCTGGATTTATGCAGCGTCACCCTGGTTTAAAAGACGCTATGGGGTTAATCGGCTTTGCTTTAGCCGTTGTTTTAGGTACGGTTATATTAAATACCTTCGTTTTTCGTAGTTACAACGTCGTGGGCGGCAGTATGCAAAACACATTACATACCGATGATCGTATTATTGTGAATCGTCTATCAGTCACTATAGCTCACCTAGAAAACAAGGAATACCAGCCAGAACGTGGCCAAATTATTGTTTTTGTTAACCCCAAGAATGGTTCAACCGAAAATGAACAATATCTTATCAAACGGGTAATCGCCTTTGCTGGCGAACGAGTAGTGGTCGAAGATGGTAAACTCACGGTTTACAATAAAGACCACCCCAATGGTTTTGATCCAGATGTCGCCTTTCATGGTGAACCTAAATCTTATACGTCAGGTAACACGGATTTAATTGTGCCCGAAGGCGAGGTATTTGTAGCCGGTGATAACCGCGAAGGTTCTAATTCGTTTGATTCCAGAAACGGCCTTGGCACCATACCGCTATACGATATAATCGGTCCAGCCAGCGTACGAATTTTCCCATTTAATAAAATAAGATTATTTTAAAATTAAATCTGTAATACGTTTAAAATCGGCCTCGTCGTCAAACTTTATCGTGATGCGGCCACGGCCTTTTGTGGTAGAGCTAACACTAATTTTAGCCTTTAAACGGTTTTCTAGACTTTTGGTTTCTGTGCCATAGGCCGTAATACTTTTGACAACATTCAATTTTGGTGTATTAAAGCCAGATTTTTTTAGGTTAACTACGAATTGTTCAACTTTACGGGCACTCCAACCTTCTTTTAAAATGGTTGGCAATATTTGTTCGATAATTTTATGATCTACATTTATTAATGGCTTGGCCTGTCCTTCACTTAAATTACCGGCCACAATCGCCTGTTTAACAGCTTCGGGTAAGCGCAACAAACGGATAGTGTTAGTTATCGCTGTGGCCGATTTATCACCAGCCTTTTTACCGATTTCTTCGGGCGACATGTTAAATTGATCACGTAATTTAGTATAAGCTGTAGCAACTTCTAAGACGTTTAAATCTTTACGTTGAACATTTTCGATTAATGATATTTCTAGTTTGTGTTGACTGCTAAGGGTGCGCACAATTGCCGGTATAGTGGTTTTGCCGGCTAGTTTACTAGCCCGATAACGCCGTTCACCAGCGACAATCGTGTATTTTTCACCACTTTTAGCAACCACAATTGGCTGCAACACACCATAAGTTTTAATAGAATCAGCCAGTTTTTCTAAGGCTGGTTGGTCAAAATGTTTACGTGGTTGATTAGCATCGGGCTGAATATGGTCTAGTTTTAATTCGACTAACTTACTTACCTTGCTATCTTGGTGTGAAGTTGGGTCAAAACTATCGTCTAACAGTTCTGTAGGGATTAAAGATTCGAAACTGCGACCCAGGCCATGTTTTTTATTGTTCAACACGTTTTACGATCTCCTTAGTTAATGCTTTATAGGCTTTGGCACCCTTGCTAAACCTGTCGTATACCCCTACTGGTACACCGTGGCTAGGGGCTTCGGCTAAACGAACGTTTCTGGGTACAAATGTTTCAAATACCTTACTGCCAAAGAATTTTTGGATTTCTTCTAGTACTTGCACGCTGAGTGTCGTACGAGCATCCACCATAGTTGGCACCACGCCCAATAGATCTAAATCTGGGTTCATGGCCTTTTTGACTAGTTTCATGCTTTCTAGCAGCTGTGAAACGCCTTCTAGAGCATAAAATTCGGTTTGCACTGGCAGCAAAATGTAATCGGCAGCGATTAGCCCGTTGACAGTTAGCAGCCCAAGTGATGGTGGATTATCGACAATAATATAATCGAATGTTCCCCGCGCCGCGATAGTGGCATCTTTTAGACGTGTAAAACGCCCTTTTACTTTAGATAATTCAACTTCGGCATTAGCCAAGTACGCCGTAGTTGGCGCTAGGCTTAAGTTTTTAAACTTTGTGATTTGAATAATTTTTTCTAGTTTGGCATCATCGAGCATGACATCTGTCATGGTTTTTTTTAGCTCTTGTTTGTCAAAAGCTAAGCCGCTGGTTGCGTTACCCTGCGGGTCAAGATCAATCAATAGCGTTTTTTTGCCCATTTTAGCTAAACAAAAAGCTACATTAATAGCCGTGGTGGTTTTGCCCACCCCGCCTTTTTGATTGGTCACAGCTATCACCGTACTCATAACTATAAGAATTATAGCATTTACAGAGTAAAAGACAAAGCTTACTGGCGAACTTTTATGAGTAAAAGTGTAAAGATTAACCTATATCAATACTCCCAGAGCATATTGCCCCCAACCCCCTAAAGGGGGAATGCTCTGGTAGCATCGATATAGGTTAATCTAATTATTTAATAGATGCTATTTCAATCTTAGAATACTTTTGCCGATGTCCAGTTTCGGTGTGCACACGCTTTTTGCTTTTATAGCGAATCACGCGTAGTTTGTCGCCTTTGACTTCTAGCTCGATAACCTTGGCTGTAACTACTACGCCTTTAACAGTAGGCGTACCAACAGTGGTTTTATCACCGTCGATCACTAGCAAAGCGTCAAGTTTGAGCTCTTTAGTTCCTTCCTGGAGGCGGTCCACCAGTAGGGTCTCTTTTTCGGCTACAAGATATTGCTTGCCACCGGTTTTAATGACTGCTTTTTTCATAACCTGAGTATTGTAGCAGATGTTACCACCTAGTACAAGCAACTATGGATCTTGGCTACTTGTAAAGCTGATCTTTTAGCGCTACTAATTGCTTTTTGATAGTTTTCTTGATCTTTTTAAGATTAACCTTGCTACTACCACTACCAACTTCGACTTTTCGTAGTTCGGTGCGGCTCTTGTACCAGTAAACACCGCCAATTGTGATTGCCAAAACTGCCATCACTGACAATACTATTTCGGCTGGGCCGGTGTGCGGCAATTCAACTGGAGCATCGACACATAGTGGATCGCCCTGTGGTACGCCAGGTTTACATTCTGGGCGACAACTTGGATCATCCGCCCACAGATCAGTTTTACCGTCAATGGCACATTTTTCACGGCAATTAGGATCAGTTGCAGCTATGCCTTCTTTGCCAGGCAAAGCGCACAGTTCGCTAACAGTAATCGGTTTAACACAGGTTTCGCTGGTAGCAGTCTGAGCAGCACCATCGGCTGTAACCGATATAGTTGCAACGATGGTGTAGTCACCAGCCTTAGGCGCATCAAAGGTATAAGCGCCAGTTTCACTAGTAGCAGCGCTAACGGTTATTGGATCACCAATGGCTACACCATTAGCATCTTTGATGACGTAAGTCACGCCGTTATAAACTGCTCCGTTTTGGGCTGTATAATTGATCGCTAAATCATGTTTAGTAACTGAATCTGTCTGTTTGGTAACTGTCAATAGATCACAAGTGTAGATTGGGGCTGGTTCGATCGAGAACTTGCCAACACAGTTGACCGACGAGTCAACGACGCTGTTATCTGGCGACATGAATTTGACATTGGCTTCAACTGTATAACTCCCGGCCTGAGCTCGTGTATATTGGCTAACGCCCGCCCAACCACTAGCATCAGCACCGGCGTTAGAGGTAATCACATCAACTACATTACCATTTTCGTCCCGTACGGTGTAAACCACACCTTGGTAAGTATAACCACCCTGCGCGGTTGGTTTGGCAGCAAATTGGACTTTTGTGCGGCTTAGCAGTTGCACCTGCAAATCTGAACACTGATAAATACATTGCTTATTGACCACCACAATAGCCGAATCTTTACTTTCGGTCGGCACTTCGGTAGTTTTGACAAACACGCTGTTAGTTAAAGAGTTTTGATTACATTGAGCTAAAGCATCATTAACTGGAGCTTTGGCCTTAAAGATCACCGAAGCTGTTGCGCCCTTGGTCGCGATAGTACCAATATTTACACCAGTGCTAGTTGTAATACCATCTTTGCCCGACACGTAAACCAAGCCATTTTGCAGTTGGTCACGCACCATGACATTAGTCAGCGGTACATTGCCGGTGTTGGTCACGGTGATACGATATTCAACTTCATCGCCAGGGTTAACCTGAACACTTTTAGCCCAAGTTGTAGTGCCAGATTTACGGACTTCTTTGACTACCGTAAAACTAGGCGTACAAGTTTTGCTAACTGTGACTGTTGCTTGGTTAGTTTTTTTAGTGCCAGACGGGTCGCCAGTAGTTTGGGCGGTGTTGTTAAAGGTGTTAACGCCACATTGCGCCAAACTGTCATTCAATGGCGCCTGAGCTTTAAATTTGATAGAAGTCGTTGAGCCCTTGGCTGGCTTGCCAATATTTAGACCAGTTTTTAGATCATTAATATTACCGCTTTTACCATTAACAGTTAGGCTAGAAATGTTGATTAAACCACCATTAAAGACCGACGCGTCTATAATACTAACATCGGTTGGCGAAATGTCACCTTGGTTCATATAATCTATCTTGAAGTAGGCAATATCACCTGGCTTAATCGTGATGTTGTTTTGCCAATTACTACCATCGGTACTAACTTTTTTGTTGATAGTTGAATTGTAGCTAGGTGGGATTGGCGCAAAAATCAGAGTGATTTCCATCGATGCTGAACCGTTAACGCCTGCCCAACCTTTGCCAGATTGGCCATTCCATTTCCAGGTGGTATCTGTCCAATTGTAATAAGCCGTACCGCCAGTTTTGCTTTTTGGTGTAACTGGTGTCGGTTCGGCTGCTAGTGCCCCGGTCGAGACATTAATTGCACCCTTGTAGATGTAACCAGCTGGTGCAGTTACGTACAATTCTGGGCGATAATACCAACAATTCATCCCAGCACTGTGGCTACCAATTGTGACTTTGCCAGTCGCATCAGTCGTACCGCTTTTGGTGCGGGTACAGCCGGTTGGATCAGACGGTTTGCGTTGGATAGTTTTAAGCGAGACACCTTTAAGCGCCGAACCCGAGGCCGAATTAACTTTAGCGTTAATCACAAATGGGATTTCATGGTTGTACATACCATCGTAATCAGTCGCACAGCTAGCAGCATAAGTATCACTTACAAAAGCTTTTGGTAGTTGCGCTAACCAATTAGTAAACGTGCTAGCAACATTATTGATGGCCTGGTTGTTTGTTGCATCGGCAATTTTAAAACCAACGTATTCATGATTCAGCGTATCCAAAAAGTTATCCCAGGAGTCAAATTCACCAACTTTGGCCTCTAGGCGCATAATAGTAAATTCACCATTTTGGCCAACTAGCACATTAGTATAATCACCAACCTGGTTTAAATTAGCTAGACTATCGTTTAGACTAACTTGCTGGCCAGGATCAGCTGGATATTTAGTTTTTGTCAAATCATTAAAACAGCCGCTCGTACAATCGTACTGCATAGCAAAAATCACTGGGCCTTTGTAAGCTAGATCTAATTCTCGATCATCGTCGGCCACATAATTAGGATTAACACGGTTAACATCGGCATGTGTGGCAATTTGCTGTTGTGATTGCTTTTGTTCAAACAATGGCAAAATGTCCCTGGTTAGTTTTGCTTTGGCCGCGGCATAAGCCTTGGTGGCATCAGCTTGTGACATTTGGGCAAAATAAGGCGTATCAAACGGAATACTCATCAAAAAGACGTTTTTAGCAGCAATCAAACAACTAGCCAATTTATTCTGGTAGGCTGTATTTTCAGCTCGCACTAGCCGAAAATCGCTGCCAGTACCAAGTTGCGTCATAGCTGTCACGTTGGCGGCTGACATTATATCTTGATTACTGACTGTGACATTACATTTATTGCTAGTATTGTACAGTTTTAGCCCAGCGTTCATAACTAGGTCGTTGCGAGCAATTGTTTTAATACCACCCTTACCAAAACTAGTACCGGGATGGGCTTGCAGGAAATTCTTCATGTCTGTAGCGTTAGTGTTGATCTGCCGCTGGGTGATAGTTGTATCACCGATTATGATGTCTTTATTACTAAGTGCATTTGCTACCAGCACGACTAGTAATATCACTGCCACAACTACGGCCGCCAAAATAGCGATGGCCTTTGGCTGCAAGCGCTTGCGATGTTGTATCTGATTGTCCATGTTTTGCCTTTTGTTTTTGTTTTTTAATAACTCTGTCTCAATACTAGCACATCGGTGTAAAAAAGTCAAGCTTTTAATTTTGTGGATTGTTTATTTTTTTATAAACTTCGATTTTATGGTTTTTATGGAGTGTTTAACTGTAGCTTCAAAATTATCTAGTTTACCACCAACAGTAACCTTCTTTACCGCTTCGTTACTGCGATACCAGTAGATCACACCAACGGTAATGGCTAGCACTGCAACTATTGATAGGACGATTTCGGCTGGGCCGGTGTGCGGCAATTCATCTGGAGCAACAGGGGCAGCCAGAGCTTCATCGCACCGTGCATCACCTTCTGGTACACCGGGTTTACATTCGTTAGGGGCACATTCTACGTCGATTACTACATTGGCTGTGTCGCTTTTAGCACCATTATCAGTTTCGATCGAACCGGTATTAGTTAAAGTGTTTTTACCACACCGCAAGTCTTTAGCAGCTGGCAAGGTGGCGGTAAAACGGACATAGGCGTTAGCGCCAGCGGCATAATTACCAATGTTGATACCTTTAGTAGTTATCAAATTGTTGCTGGCAACTCTTAGACCGTTACCGTCG
The DNA here is from genome assembly GCA_009778675.1 of Candidatus Saccharimonadota bacterium. Classification (GTDB taxonomy): domain Bacteria; phylum Patescibacteriota; class Saccharimonadia; order Saccharimonadales; family Saccharimonadaceae; genus WRFU01. The sequence continues at coordinate 2,808 of WRFU01000008.1, read as the reverse complement.
GGATTAGCGGCATTCCTTAAAGTTGTAGTACTGTTTTTGTAAGTTACACCAATTGGCAATTGGTCTTTGGCTATAACGTTATTTTGCTGTGCCGTACCAGTGTTTTTGTAGCCAATTTGGTAATCAACTTGTTCGCCTGGTTTAGCGTTTACAATCTTGACCCAATCGGTACTACCGTGTAGGCGAACTTTCTTTTCTACGGTAAAACCTGGGTCTTTTTCGGTTGTAACTTTTACCCGTATCGTCAAAATGCCTGAATACTGATAACAGCCTGGCACGTTGCCATCCATTTTTTCATAACCGATCAACGCACCGCTGCTAACTACACTATCTGGTATAACAAAGCCAGTGCTGGGGTTAACGTTGTTAAAGTAACGTGCCGAACCGGTGATATATGCAATGTGGATTCTGGTACTAGTGCCTTTAAACGTTACCTGATCCCATATTTGGGCTGGTGTCGCGTTACTGGCCGAAAGATAACCGTTGACGTCTATTGAGTTTGCCCAGGTATTTGGCAAGCTAATCTGGGCTTTGGTATCTTTGGCGACTAAGTTCAGGTTAGCAGCCGCGTTATTGTGTACGTACAAACGCACGGTGTATTCGCCATCCTGGCTAACATTGACTACGTCACGCCAGCTAGATGTACTTTCATTTGCGCCCTTAGCAATCAAAAAGTTTCGTTCATCACCATAGTTAGGGTTGTCAGTCATAGAGTTAAACGTTACTTTATTGGCAGGTTTTTCAATCGTATAAGTCGTTCGGTCTGGCCCCCAAGCAAATGCCGCCACACTGATAATCATGGCTAAAGCCATCACAATTGTGCCAGCAATAAAGCCTAGGGTTTTATTAGATATTTTGAGGTGTTTCATGTTTTGTCTTGTTTAATCTTTATTTTTTATCTATTATCTATTCCATGCTAGCACAGATAAGCTGGAAAGTCAATACCCTTTATGCTTTTTACCACCTGTGTCAACCGTAACAGCATGATTATGATCTGGTATGGTGACCAGTTATACTTTTTATGATATGTTCTAGCCTAAGTCTATGCTTTGTCGCCCTGATAGGACTCTTTATCCCGACGAAATGTCATTGTAAAAGCTGTTAAAACGTCACGAGCTTTTTCTATGGTTGGACGGTTTTTGTTCGTCTCTAAGGCCTGCGATGGTTGTGAGAATAATTCTTGTAATTGCTGTTTATTATCAAAATCTTGATCTGGCGAAACTGCTTTTAGTTGCAATGCTTCTTTTACATCTGAGCCTATTGGACCCATAGCTGTTTCAAAGGCCTTGACCTGAATTTCAGTGACACTAACTTTTCTATTAGTGCCAGCGTCTGTTTCAGCTGATTCAAAAACTTTATCAATATCCCCCCTGGCTTTTTCAATAGCTGCTTCGATTTTTCTTGGATCGGCAATAACTTCTATGGCCGCTTCAGGCAGTTTGAACTGATCAGATTCGGCCTCTGAGCCAGGTTGCTCGGGAAGATTCTCGGCAGAAGATTTAAATTCTGGTGGTTTTTCGTATTTTTCTGGATCTGCTAACATTTTTTTGTTTTTTAATTTAACTCCCTTCCATACTAGCACAGATATCCTAAAAAGTCAATAGTGCGCTACCTCTGTAAAATGGTTTTTGCTAAATACCGGCTACTGCCGTATATAATACCTGCCCAACATAAGTGCCCGACTTTTGAATCGGGCTAGCATAAACGCCAAAATAAACTTTTGCAGTCCATGGGAATGGATACGAACCATTAAATCCTGTCGTAAGAGTCGAAATGTCTCCATCGCTTAAATCAGGCGCCACAGCTGCCCAGGTGTGTGTCGAGGCCGACACGTTAGTTTCGGTAGTCATATCATCAAAATTGTTCCAACCTTCTCCATTGTTGCCAAATGCCCACCCCCACCAACTAGTACCACCCATATTGTTATTGGCCTGCGTAAAACCACAAGGGTTGATTTGCCAACACTGGCTACTTAGTGATGAAATAGTTGTGGTTGAATCTTGAGTGTTAACCAGACTAGAATTGCTGGCATTTACTAACGACATCGACAAAGATACGCCAGATGTGCCATCGTAATCTACGGTGACATTACCATAATTAGAGCTAAACTTACCAGGTTGAACATCTATCGGGACTGTTGAATCAGCACTAAGAGTTATAGTTGGGGCATTTACAGTTAAAGTGGCCGGTGCGGTAGTGCGTAACACGGCACTACCGGTGTTAGGTGTGCCACTGAGCAGTGGCGTTTTAATCGCCAACCGATACCAATAACCATTCCAAGCATAAGGTATATTAGTTAAGCTCAGTGCGGTAGTACCAGAACCCGAAATACCAGCCCCATCAGTTAGATTAGACCAATTAGATCCACTATCGATACTAACCTGCCATTGGTAAGTTGGGGTATAGGTTGGACTTAAGGCTGGATTGGCTAAGCTAACAATGGAGCTAAAACTAGTGCTGCTACCGATAGAAACAGTTTGGTTGGTTGGATTAGTCGCGTTAGTGACTGGTATCGTAGAATACAAATGGTTAGCCACACTGCTTAAAGCTTGCGTATAAGTTGGATATAGTGGGCGTTGATCAGCAAAGACGGTGGTAGTAGCACCGGCGGTAATGTTGCTGTATGGTGTACCAAGCCGTTGGTTGTTAGCACCAAGGGTATTGTCAGCTGGCAACCAAGCGGTGGCTGTAATGTCTGATGGCCAAGTGACACCATTGGTAGTAAACCAGGCTTGTTGATCGGGTGTTAGAGTGTGTAGAGTGTACGGTACGCTTGGTGTGGCCGTGCTAAAGTCTACATTACTGTTG
>WRFU01000007.1 GCA_009778675.1 Candidatus Saccharimonadota bacterium | reverse complement strand
CTTTGACTACGCTGCAAGGCTGGTAGTGCAATAAAGACCATCAAGAAGATTAGGCCAGCAATTGCTAGAACCAATACAACTTCGATGATCGTAAAGCCTTGCCTTGTCTTAAAATGTTTATTCCGCGAAGTGTTTGGTACAATAGTATCAATGATTGTGCTTACGGCTGTATTTTTGTTCATCATTGGTGCCTGTATGGGCAGCTTTGCGGTAGCTCAAGTGTGGCGTTTTAGGGCTGACCAATACAAAAATGCCCATCAACCCTCCAACCATCACCCTAATTCCCGCAACTGTCACCCTAACTCCTCCAACCATCACCCTAACTTCCGCAACCGTCATCCTGAACTTGTTTCAGGATCCCCTGACTATCACGAACAACAGATGCTAAAACAAGTTCGCCATGATCGTTCCCATTGCCTGCATTGTGGTTATCAATTACGATGGTTCGATCTGTTACCAATTGTCAGCTGGCTAGCCCTAAAAGGTAAGTGTCGCCACTGTCAGGCTAAAATTGGTTGGCTAGAAATCACTACCGAATTAGTTTTGGGTTGGGTTTTTGCACTTTCGTTTCTGTTTTGGCCATACAGCTTTAGCCCATGGGGTATAGCCATGTTCGCCATCTGGCTAATCGGGATAGTTACCATGACAATTTTGTTTATTTACGACCTAAAATGGTCGCTATTACCTGGCATATGCTTGACTTTGCTAGCCATATGTGCTACACTATTTGTAATCTGTAGTTGCCTACAGGGTAGCTTTGCTTTTGCCCAAATTTGGTCGTTAATAGGTGCCTTGGCGGTTTTGCCGGGCATTTATTTTTTACTTTATTTAGTTAGCCACAGTACCTGGGTAGGTAGCGGCGATTATATGCTGGCGTTTAGTGTAGCACTATTTTTGGCCGATTGGCGGCTGGCATTATTTGCCCTTTTTGCAGCTAATTTGTTGGGCAGCATAGTGGGCATGTGGGGTATGGCTAGGGGTAGGTTAGGGCGTAAATCACGCATACCGTTTGGGCCAATGCTAATAGTCGCTTTGGTAGTTATCTTTTTAACACAACACCTGTTGTTACTACTGTTTAATATATAACGCTTGTGCTACAATGTAATTAATTATGGTGGCCAAGAGTACCAAACCCGGGTTTACAATTATAGAAGTAACGTTGTTTTTTGCTGTGACCGGCTTATTATTTGTAACATTAATGGCCGGCATAGGGGTTAATGTCCGTCGCGAACGTTACAACGACAGCGTTAATAACATGCGCGAAATCCTGCAAGATCAATACAGCCAGGCTGCCAATACCCAAAATAGTCACGCTAAACAGCAGTGTATTAAAGGTTCGAATAATACCGTGCAAATTGACACTAGCAGCACTAGCGGCAAAGAAGACACTGGCCGATCCCCAGCCTGCGACGTGTATGGTAGGGTTATATCGTTTCCAGCCAATAGCACTACTTTCACGGCCTATAACGTGTTAGGTACAGATTATTCAACTGTCAGTAACACCAGCAACGATAACATTAGCGTGCTAAGTAGTTTGTACTTATCGCGTGACACGGCATCGAAGCAAAGTTTAGAACTAACCTGGGGAGCCTGGCCATCACGGGCAGTCAGCACCGCAAACGAAGGCAAATTTAGCAACAACCCTTTTAGTGACGATGGTCCTAATACCATTCTTATTGTGCGTTCGCCACTTAGCGGGTCGCTCATGACCTTTATCGGTCACCAAGATTTAGGTACTCAAAGTTCCTCTGATCCAATCAATTTGTCGAGTCTCATCAATACCACGGCGAGCCAACAAGCTCTTAACATTTGTGTTATGTCGAGTGATATTTTTTCAGGGCGAGCAAGGGCTATCAATGTCGCGGCCAATGCTAGTAATGCTAATGGTGTATCTATCGCTCCGCTCGATGCAGCGGTTACAATAGGTAACACTGTAGTTCCAAGGGTGGAATGCTCATGATAAAGCGGTTTAAGCCGGGCGACACTATTGTCGAAGTCACCATGGCTATAGTAATTTTTAGTGCCGTGGTGGTAGCCGCTCTAGCTTTAATGAACCGCGGTGTGTCAAGCGCTCAAACTTCACTCGAAATTACCTTGGCACGCGAAGCTATGAACTCCCAGGCCGAAGCTTTGCGTTTTATCCAAGGTAAAGCTCTAACAGCCACAGACGATGCTGGCACACAGCAATGGGTAGATCTTGTAAATAACTATGTCACAAAAAGCAGCCCATCAAAACTTAGTAGCTGCCAAATACCAGAAAAAGCTTTTGTGATAAACACCAGGGATGCTAACCTGACCGTAGTTGATAAAAGTGATCCCCGATTTTATTCTGGGTCAGCACCATATACTGGCGAGGCACCAGTTTACCCGCGTATCTTATATGGCAGTGGTCAGGACACTAACGATGTCGATGCATTAGATAATAGCACGATTAACAAAATAGAAGGTATCTGGATAGAAGCAGTTCAGGTTAATGTTGATGCGACCGGTGCTCGGGCTTTTGATTTTCATATTCGGGCTTGTTGGGGTTCGACTGGTCAGTCGACGCCTAATACGCTAGGTACTATTGTGCGTCTGTATAACCCAAGTCGGATCAAAGTGTCGCTGCAAGCACCCCTGGCTACGCCCAATGATAGCAACAACAACGCCTGGAGCGGCAATGCCGCCAATGTAGTGTTACAAGATATCAACTGCTACTATAATACTTATGGCGATTACCCAAGCTTTAACAATGGCCAACCACTTAGGGATCAATATATCAATCTGATGGCTGGTAAATGTAAATCCACTTTGACCTACGATAGTAGCATAACTGCTGGTTTTATAAGTGTTTTGAATACAGCTGGCAAACAAATCGCTCAACGTGGTGATAGGGTAGTCGCTGGCGATGCTTCAACTAGCCTAGGCTATTATTACCCCGCTTCTTCATGCGTTGGGACTGTTTATAAATCCAATGCTAACGGGGACGATATAGCTCTAACTGTCAGCGAATTACCGGTCAGCACCAACACCACCGCGCTAGTATATAAGTTACGAGAAGATGGTGGTGTAAACATCCATTGTAGACAACTAACGATGGGTAATTAACAGGGGGCACAGATGCTAAAAAAGATACGTACCAAAAAACACGGTTTTACCCTAATAGAACTAACTATCGCCATGTCGTTTATTGCGGTGCTACTAATAGTGGTTGTGATGGTGACCATTAACATTCTTAATATGTACCGTAAAGGCACTACAATCCAGGACGTCAACACGACTGGTCGCGCCATTATCGACGACATGTCGCGTACGCTTCAGTCGTCAACGCAAGCCACTTCTGCATCCTTGGGTAACGGCAGCGGTCGTTTATGTACGGGGTCGTATGCCTATATTTGGAATTCGCCAAGCGATGCTACCCCACTTAGTAAATACAGTCCCGATAGTACCACAGATGGTAACCAAGAGATAATGCTAATCAAGATTAGCGCCGATGGTTCGGGGCTTTGTGGCACTAGTGGGTCGGTGTTCACTAAAGTAGAACTAGGCACAAAAGCCGATCTAAAGCCTAACGTTTTAATTCAACCAGGCGATAATTTGGCCATTTACGGCTTACGACTATTTAAAATTACTGACCCCACATCAAGCCAAACAATCTATACCGTTAGCTTTATTTTGGGCACAACTACTGGCATAAATGTTGACACCAACCTTAGTTGTACACCACCGACGGGGGTTGGTTCTGATTTTAGCTACTGTGCAATTAATAGATTCGACTTTACGGTTAGGACATTAACGTAGTAAAATAAGCTTAAGGAGTAACTATGTCAAAAAGATCATCAACTAAATTCAAAAGTGGCGCGGTATCACTATATGTAGTAATATTCACAACACTTTTAATTAGTGTTATCACTGTTAGCTTTATTCGTATTATGATCAGCGAACGCCAACATGCCACCAATACCGATTTGTCGGCTTCGGCCTACGACTCGGCCATGGCGGGTGTCGAAGATGCCAAAGTGGCACTACTCGATTTGGCTAATCAAGGTTGTATTAATGATCCGAATCATCAATCATGCAATGAACTGATTAGTGCAATGTATAACGATAAAACTGGCCCTACTAATAACTGTGATGTTGTAAGTATACTTACCGGAATTGGCACGGCGGGCCAAGAAACGAAGGTTCAAACCAGCCAAACTAGCGATGATACCAGCACAGCTTTAAACCAGGCCTATACTTGTGTGACGATCAATCCTTTCCCAAATAATTACGAAGAAACTGCCGAAGTTGGTAAATCTGTCTTAATACCGCTAACCACTAAAACCGGTGCGACTACGAGTTTTAAATTGTCGTGGTTCGACAAAGATAAGGACAACAACGGCGAAGATAAACTGTGTACTGGTAATGTCGGTGCTGAAGTCCAAGATGGCTCGGCTGGTAAACTTTATAGCTATAACGATTGGGATGCTAAGAGCACAACAGGCTGTAGTAATAGCAACCCAAGCCTAATGCGGTTACAGATCATCCAGGTTAACAATGCTGGCTTTACTCTTGGTGGTAACGATAACAGTATCGTTTCTCATACTATGTTCTTATACCCAACCATTAGCCCAGCTGGTACAAAAAGTATCGATGGAACAAAAGATTACACAGCTCCCATACCGGTGGCTTGTCTAAGTGACTATACCTCGGGTGGTAAAAGTTATACTTATGCCTGCAACGATATTACTATCACGGGCTTAAACAGTACCGGCGGGACAACTACCTATGTGCGTTTAACTAGCATGTATCACAACGCTTACTTTAGCCTAAGCCCATACGATGGTAGCGGCAATAATTTACAGTTCCAGGGTGTGCAATCTGTCGTCGACTCTACTGGCCGTGCTAACGATTTGTATCGCCGGGTTGAAGCCAGGGTAGAATTACGTAGTAACACCTTGTTCCCAGAGTTTGCGGTCGACTTAGGCGGATCGGGCAATGGTGCTGGTGATGGTAAATTCTGTAAAGATTACGTTATTACTGACACTGGCCAATCTCAAAATTGTAATTAATCGCTATGAAACTTTTCGTGCACTTCTTTTAAGTGGGCGTCAGTAATATGAGTGTAAATTTGAGTAGTGCTAATGTTGGCATGCCCTAACATACTTTGTACGCTACGAATATCAGCGCCGTTCATCAGTAGATCGGTGGCAAAAGAATGACGCATAGTGTGGGGGCTAACGTGTTTAGTTATACCGGCGGATCGAGCATACTTTTGAATCAGCCGCTGTATGCTACGAGCTGTTAACCGACGATAATTACCATCGGTCGTAGCCACAGCAGTATTTTTGCTGTCGTTGATAAATAAAGCTGGTAGACTGTCTGTACGCGTCTGTAAATATTCTTGCAGCACGGTTGCACAGGTCTTACTAATAAAAATCGGGCGATCTTTGCTACCTTTACCACGAACAGTAAATTCGCGCCTAGTTAAATTAACATGATCACGGTTGAGCGATACTAGTTCAGATACACGTAGCCCACCCGAAAATAATAGCTCAATAATCGCACGATCTCGTAAAGCCACATCGCCGGCTTGCGCCGTAGCTTCTAGCATACGTTTCACCTCGTCATAGTTTAAAAAAGTTACCTGTTTGCGATTAGTCTTAGGTAAATCAACCCTAGATGGATCTAAACTCTTAATTTCGCGCCTAGACAAGTATTTTAAGAACCCCCTTAGCGCTATAAGGTGATAGGCCTGGGTAGTAGTGGATAGTTCTTCGTGGCGTTCATTTTTATGGCGATTTAGCCACAAACGATATTTGCGCACCAGTTCATAGTTAATTTGGTTGGGTTTTAGGTTCTCGCCGGCGAATTCTACAAATCGGTTTAAATATAGCTCGTAGTTCTCGATAGTCTTCACAGATCGGCCGCGTTCGACCTCTAGAAACTCCATAAAGTCGATAATTAAATCAGCAACATACATACAGGTATTATACATCACCCCATACATCGCCCCATCTACTGCCCATGCTGCAAGACCCGGCTTTTTTGTGTATAATGGCTGCATGGTAGAACAAGATTTGATTCAGCGAACATTGGTAATTTTTAAACCGGATGCCGTACAGCGGGGGATTGTTGGTGAAATCTTGGAACGATTTGAACGAGTTGGGCTCAAAATTGTAGCCACTAAGATGATTAACCCCAGTGAAAAGTCATTATATGAACATTACGAAGAAATTGGTCATGTAACAGCTAGGCGTGGGCAAGATGCGCTAGATAACGTGATGCGATATATGTCGCAAGGGCCAGTGATAGCTATGGTGTTTGAAGGGGTAGAAGCGATCGAAGTAGTTCGCAAAATTGTTGGTCCAACTGAGCCAAAGGCTGCCGATATGGGTACAATTAGGGGTGATTATTCACACATTAGCTTTGGTTATGCCGATAGTAAGCATATAGGGATACCGAATCTAATCCATGCTAGCGCCGATGAAACCGATGCTAAGGCCGAAATTGCCCATTGGTTTTCGGATAACGAAATTTATACTTACACTAATCTAAACGAGAAGTATCTGCGCTAAGCTGATATAATATAAACAAGCTCGAATCATCGAGTTTACGCCCTGGTAGCTCAACTGGATAGAGCAGATCCGTCCTAAGGATAAGGTTACAGGTTCGACTCCTGTCCAGGGTACCATAGTGAAATGGAGGCACAGTGGCTGCAGGCTTTTTAGGCCAACGAAAGGGTGAAAAAGTTTTATTCTTGTTCCGACGTCATATAATGACCATGCGCAAGGGGTTATATTGTCTATTTATAGCATTGTTATTGGGCAGTATCCCGCCATTTATCTGGGCAGATGACAGTCGTATGTATTGGTCATTCGTTGCTGGGTTCGTAATTGGCCTTATATTGTGCCTGTATTATTACATTTTATGGTATTTTACAGTGTATATCATAACTAACGAACGCATCCGCCAAGTATCGCAAAAAAGTTTCTTTAAAAAGACTGTTATAGATCTAGATTTAAACCGTATTGAAAGTATTAGCTACACTATACCTGGGTTTTTTGGCAGTATTTGTGGTTATGGTACAATTGTCATTCAGACCTTGGTCGGCGATCTAGTGATCAGCTATGTGGGGCATCCAGAAAAGATATATAATAAGTTACAGAACGTGTTAAACTATGTGCTAAAAAAACGGAGGAAAAATGATCAAGAAGTTCCTAAAGAAGAAGACTAGTCAGTCCAAGGCTAAACGACAGATTACTGGCAGCACCATAGAAGAACATCGTGAAGAAATTTTGGCTAAAGGCCGTAAATTTAAATATCCGATCCAGTACACCAAGCATAAATTGGTCATAAACACCATTGTAATCGGCCTGGTGGCACTGTCGGTCGCAGGTGTCTTTGGCGGGTTACAACTGTATAAATTTCACAACACTAGCTATTTGGCTTACAGGGTAACAGAATTCTTGCACTTACCAGTCGCAAACGTTGACGGCGAAACAGTACTATTTAGTGATTATTTAATGCAATATCGCAGCAGTATTAGGGTAGTAGAGCAGCAAGAAGGCAAGATTAGTAACAACGAAGATGGCCGCAGACAAATGAACTACTACAAACGAGCTGCCCTAAATAATGCCATAACTAACGCTTATGCCATAAAATTGGCGCGCCAAAAGGGTATTACGGTTAGCCAACAGCGTATCGACGCGGTATTCAACGAACACCTTACGTCGGGCGACACCCAGGTCACTAAAACTGGCTTTGAAAAGTTAGTCAGCGATAACTTTGGCTTAAATTTAACCGAATATAAGCGAATGTTTATAGAACTGCCGTTGCTTAAACAAGATGTATCTGTAAATATCGACCAAACCGCTAAGCAGATTGTGCAACAATTAGCCGCCGAACTTAAAACCGACGGTAGTAATTTTGACACTGTGGCTCAGAAATTTGGCAGTAAAATAATCTACGAACCTTCGAGTGGGCTAGTCGGTGTGCAAAATCAAGATGGCGGTAGAGCCAGCGAAGCTAATAAATTGAGTGTTGGCCATGTATCAAAGTCTTTCTTGTCGCGTTCAGGCGATTGCTACTATATTGTAAAATTGCTTAAAAAAGACAATTCCCAGGTAGAATATGCCTCAATCCGAGTACCTTTTACCGAGCTGCAAAAACGCATTGATCAACTTAAAAAAGACGGTAAAATTCGGGAATTCATCACTATCCCAACAGATTGATGTTGTGATTATCACAACATGGTATAATTAGGTAGTTAAGCGGATATCGTATAACGGCTATTATGTATGCTTCCCAAGCATAAGACGAGAGTTCGACCCTCTCTATCCGCACCAAAAAAATAACCCTAAAAGGGTTATTTTTCTACCTATGGCGGGCTCGACCGGATTCGAACCGGCGATCTCCTCCGTGACAGGGAGGCGTGTTAGGCCAACTACACCACGAGCCCTTAAGCCTGCCGTAATTATACACATAACAGGGGGCACGCGCAAGGTAATATGCTATAATTACTTTGACGCCGTTGTAGCTCAGCTGGTAGAGCGGCGCTTTCGTAAAGCGTAGGTCGCCGGTTCAAACCCGGCCAACGGCTCCAGGTTGTATATGAAAGAACAATTAGACAATATCAAACTAATCATGAAAAACGACCGTCAGGTGTTTATCACGATGGTATCGTTGGTAATTTTGTCGTTGGTCGCGGTTGTCCTAGGCGTAGTGTCTATTCACCCTAGCGTCATCCCAGTTTGGTACCGGTATGTTAGCATGGGCGAATATTATTACCGAGTCCAGTGGTATTATCTGATTAGTTTTATTATTTTGGCGGTGGTTTTAGGCGGGTTGCACAATCTTATAGCGATCAGATTGTACAAAAAACATGGCAAAGTCCCAACACTACTATTTTTGGCTTTTAGTATCTTTTTAGTTCTATTCTTGATAGCCATCATGCTGAATGTTTTTGGTATCAATAAAGAAGCTGGCATATGGATATAGAAATACCAATTGGCAAACGAAAGCTATCGTATCGTCTTTTTGAAATATTACCAGCCGCTTGTAGCTACGGTATAGTATTGCTGCTAATAATTCTATCGCTAATTAGCCCCACACTGGGTTCTATTTATTTATTGATTGTCGTTATAGCTGCTTTGGTCAAAGCCCTGGCTGCGGCTCACCGTATGGTTGGTGGACATATTGCTTTAGAACGTACCAAAAAAGTTAGCTGGTATCGTCGGCTACAACACCTAGAAAACCCCAAAGAAAGCTACGAAAAACTACGCGATAAACCGAGTCATAGTTATTTGCACGGTCAACACCTAGAAAACTTGCGTCTAATGGCAGCAGCCGAAGAAGGTTATTTCCCCAAACCGTCGCAGATCTATAATGCTGTAATAATTGCAACATATAACGAAGGTATAGAAGTGCTAGCCCCAACTATCGATACGGTGGTGGATACCGATTACCCGAACGATCACATTATTCTGATTTTGGCCTACGAAGGAAGGGGTGGTGCCAAAACAGCTGCAATCGCAAAAGAGCTAACTAAACGCTATAAAGGCGTGTTTTTTGATTTCTTTGCCGTAAAACACCCAGACGGCTTGCCGAACGAGGTTAGGGGTAAGGGCGGCAATATCACTTACGCTGCTAAAGAACTGCAAAAATATCTAGACAAAAAGGGTATGAAATATAGTGATGTAATAGTTACAACACAAGATAGCGATAACAGAGAGGCCAGGAATTATTTTAGCTACTTAACCTATGAATATATTTGCCATGAAAATCGTCGCCATCTGGCTTTCCAACCTGTAGCACTATTCACCCAAAACATTTGGGACGTGCCAGCGCCAATGCGGGTGATCGCTATGGGCAATTCGTTTTGGAACATTATTAGCACCATGCGCCCGCATTCGCTACGCAATTTTGCGGCTCATTCCCAACCTATGGATGCTTTGGTAGACATGAATTTTTGGAGCACTCGAACTATTGTAGAAGATGGCCACCAATACTGGCGCAGTTACTTTTTCTTTAATGGTAATTACACAGTAGTACCGCTGCACACGGCTATTTACCAAGATGCCGTTATGTCCTTTAGCTTTATCAAAACTCTAAAAGCTCAATTTGTACAAGTGCGGCGTTGGGATTACGGCGCTTCGGACGTTCCATATGTCGCTACGCGTATTTTTACTAAAAAGCGAACGGTACCACTGTTCCACAGCTTGACTCGGCTATGGCGGTTAATCGACAGCCACGTAACATTGGCTTATATGCCAATCTTGGTCACATTAGGCGGTTGGGCGCCATTACTTATTAATAGCGGTTCGGCACGTAGCCCTATTGCTAACCAGTTGCCCAACGTGGTAAGTGTTGTACAAACTGTTGCCATGATAGGTATTTTTGTAACAGTAGTATTGTCGCTCAAGATACTACCAAAGCGTCCAGAAAGATATAAAAAACATAAATTCATTGGTATGTTGGTGCAGTGGGTATTAATACCAATAACTTCTATAGCCTATAGCTCTGTAGCCGCTTACTATTCACAAACCCGCTTAGCCCTAGGTTTATATATGGAAAACTTCGACGTTACCGACAAAGCCACGTTCGAAACCGCCAAGCACAAAAAATAACATGTCCCCCCGTCATCCTGAACTTGTTTCAGGATCTCTACCAACAAAATCTGCTATAATAAAACCACGGACGATTAGCTCAGTTGGCTAGAGCGCCACATTGACGTTGTGGAGGTCATAGGTTCGAGCCCTATATCGTCCACCACGAGCGAAAAGCAAAGCTTGCTTTGGCTTTTCAGAGTGGCGAAAGATATCCTTTAGGATATCGTCCACCAATAGAAGTGCCTATTTTTTTGGCAGTATCTCGTAGACGTTGATAAAACAAAAAGAAAACCCCGGAGAAGGTACTTACGTATCTTTCGGGGGTTTCTATACTTAGGAGTATAGCAGACTAGTCATTTTATGTCAATAATATCACGCTTCCTATTAATAAATTTTAGTTTATCAAGACCCTTAATCTCGGTTGACCATTTAGTCAATTCACGCAGCAGCGCTTTATCTGGTATACGTTTAACACGTTGAGAGTCAAATATGATTCTATTGCACTGTTTTACACCGTGGCGTAAATTTCTTTCAACAAGTGATAATTTTGCGCCGTCGGGCGCTTTCATCTCCCATTTTTTGCCATTTACCCAGGCATCTGCACTGGTCTCACGTTCTCGCTCACTCTTACGGATAAACTTGACCGTATAGCCTGCTTTAACAAGAGTCTTGGCTGTTCTTTCTTCGTGTGGCCAAACATTTGCGCCACCTTTAATAACATAATCACCAAATTTTTGTTTAGACATGATTAGTAGATTGTAACATGCGTACATATGTTTGTCCTGTATCATTGGGCTACCCATCCCGTGGTCTGTCAAAATTACGCAAGGAATTTAAAATTACTCAAAAAGCTAAAAGATTATTAGTGATAACAAAGTCTAACAATATTATTGATATAAGTAAGTAGGGTTGTTAATATGTATCCATAAAAGGGCGTCACCCATGCTGGATAGCTAGGGTCACGCCCTTTTTGTGATCTTTGGAAAAGCCGTATAATACGATAGGGGAAAAGCCCGGTGTTAGGCCGGGCTTTTCAAGGTGCTTAATCGAGAGATGCCACTGGGCGACTTAGGCGGTACGCCTACGGCGTAAAGCCAACGCCAGTGACCCAAACATGCCAATGCCTGCTATAAACGTTACCGATAACAGCGGAATGCTGTTATCGCCAGTTGCAGGCAGGCCGCTTATGGGCTCGGCTTTTTTAGCGGCGGCTACCACTTTAAAGCTGTCGCCCACCTTGGTGCCGTCCGTAAAGTAAACCACCAAATGGTGTTTACCAACAGACAAGCTGTTCAAGTAAGTGTTCGTAAGGGTTATTTCCGTTGACCCGCTCTTGGCAACAAAATCCTTTTTCACAGAAATTGTTGCACCATCGACCGTCACCTTGCCGTCGAAGAACTTAAAGTCCTTCTCGACGATAAAGGTCAGGGTGCTCTTAGACCCATGAGTAAAAGTATTACCCCGAGCCCACTTGCTGGTGACCTTGGCTGGCTGGGTGTTCCCACCACCGCCACTAGTGTTGCCGCCAGTATTACCACCGGTGTTACCACCAGTACCGCCACCGCCAGAACCAGAGCTGTGGTAAGTAAAGTTGAATACAACATCCAGCGTACCACCATCAGTTAAATCCATACGAGTGTTAAGCGGAGTGCTACCAGTAGATACAAAAGTGTACTTATTATTGGGCGGGAATATGCTTTGGAATGTATAGGCATCTATATCTGCCAACGATACAGTATGGCTGTATGGTGTAGCAATACTGGGACTTGGTGTCAGGTTAATCCCATCAATGAAATCAAGGCCTCCACCACCTATGCCACCTGGGGCGTCAGAATACACCCCCACAATAACTCCAAATGTAGCGTTAGGGTCTGGGACGTCACTATCAGTAGGGTCTGAATCAGTGACATTTATCCTCACACGCAACTCACATTCACCAGCTGCTGCTTGCGACAAACTGGCTTTTGCTGGTGCAGTGGCTGGCACAGCGGCTGCAAGTGCAGCGGGCTGTTCAGCAGGTTCACTTTCTTTCGTAGGTTCAGGGGTAGTAGGGGCAGGTGTAGGGTCGGGCGCTGGGTCAGTCTCAGGGTTTGGCACTACTTCGGCCACGGTTGGCGTATCGGTAGTCTCCTGACTTTCACCAGCTAGGGCTGCAGCGGGTAATACTGTCATCGACAGTACCATGGCCAATGCAACCAAGATTGCAGTAATTCGGCGCTTTTTCATTTGGCGCCTCCTTCCTTTCAGAAACGAATAGAACGCAAGACAAATAAAAAAGTTTGATACCTTCCTTTCTTTTCTCTCGATTTGAAGTTGCATAATAGCACGCGCGTTAGCTATTACGCACTAATTACAACTAGCATTATACAATACAATAAATAAAAACGCAACACTTTTTTACACAATATTCGTAGTTGGTTATAATTGGCTATTTTCGAATAGCCAATTACCCATCAATTGTCATGTCGAGCTTGCCAAAACATTTTTTATATATTTTTCATCTATAAACAAAATAGAACCCTTTCGGATTCTATTTTGGTAATGGGTACTCCTTTCGCTGGCCTTGCTGGCTACAATGTAGCACTTACGTTACCCGCGCGGTCTCCCTACCTGTCATAATATCAAACTAGTCATTTTATGCCAACTGCCTTGCTTTAAAAAGCACTAGCTGTGTTATAATCAGAGTAGTTATGGCTAAGCATAATAAAAACCAGAATCACCCCAAAAAATTCGGTTTATTAATAGGGTGCGGTGTAGTAGCTGCGCTGTTAATAGCAGTTGGGGCACTATTAGTGGTGCGTTTAGCGCACAGTGGCCAAGATATAAAGGTTGGTGATACAACCATAACCAAGAAAACCATAGATAACACTGCAACTGATATGCAGCAGTATTTAAAAGACCATCCAGGTGAAACTTTTGGTAGTGGTAGTATAAACGATATTGCCACGAAAGACTTGGTGTTTAACAAAGTATTCAAAGATTATGCGAAAAAATGCAACGTATCTCTTACTAATGAAGATGTCTTGAATGCGGTGGGGGTAAAAGTTAAATTAGGCCAGGATAGCAGTACTTTATTAGAAAGTACACTTGGTAAGGAAGGTACTTTCAATAGAATTCGAGCTGAGAATAGAGCATATAAAGATAAATTATTCGATTGTATTGTTGCCACAAAAGGAGTATTTGATGTATATATCACTTTTGATGCTCCATATTTCTTAAGTTTTGATAGTGTAGATAAAGTAAATGTGGCATATGGTGCTGCTAAAAAGCGATTAAATGATGAATTTATGCCAATGTTTAAGGCTGGTAAAAGTAGGGAGGAAATTGCGCAACACGCTGACTTTAATCGAACAGACCCAGCGTCGATAGCTAGTTTTGATGAAAATAAATTCTATACACAGCCGGTAATTATAGCGGATTACTATAGCTATAACAAAGACATGGTCTTTAATGACATGCCTGATGCTAAATACATAGGTGATCCAGGTAATTTGATTAGCTCTAATACAGAAGTTAAAACACTCAAAAAGATTGACAGTTATACTAATGTTTTTGCTAGTCAAGATGGGACGTTTGCCATACTTAGGTTGGAAAGCTCTTCAAAAGGCACTTATTTATCGTGGGATAACTTTGAAAAAGATATTATAAGTAAATATTCACTAAACAGTACTGCGTCAACCAAAAGCTTAATCAGTGATATCCTTGCTAGCATAGGGGATGCCATTTCCTATGTTTTTAAGATTATGTCCTCAGTTATATTTCCTAGCACAGATGTGTACGCTGTTCAAGCAGATGGCACAGCATGTAAAAGTGGATATGATGGTAAAGGCAATTTGACTACTAACCTTATCTATCCGGGGATATATTTTGCATCTATGGGTGGCTGCATAGGATGTAACCATCATTATTATCAGACGCCAATCACATTTCGAGTAAAAGGCACTACCACTGCTCCTAACCCAAGTAGCGGCTTTAGTGTCAGTGTCACCCAGCCTTATGCGAGTATTTGTGGTTATCCGTCTAAATATAATACTAGTGCAACTAGCGCTAAGGTTACTGTAAAATTCGGCTGCTGGGCCAGCTGGTCGGTAACTTACGGTATGGCATCTGGTTGGACGTATGATAGTGCTACCTTAGATAAAGATACAACTTATTATGCCGCCGCAGTAGGGGGTAGTAATAATACAAAAACAGTAGGTGATAACTATGTTTATGTGACAAAGAATAGCACTGCCTGGAAGGTTACCCCTGCTACTACAATGAAAGTTGGCACTCTCGCTGCTACTGGGACTGCTACTAACCCTACTAGTATAGACCCAGGTACTAAAATTACCTGGACACACACTGGTACAGTGACTACTGGTACGACTAATAAAGTTAGTAACCTCACGGTCAGCCACGCTTCTGGCTCGTCTACTAACCCATCAAGTGCTTTTACGCCCAGCAGTACTAGTGGTAGCACGTCTGTGCCTAGTAAGTCGGCTACTAGTACCACGGCGGCTGCAACCTACACTGAAACATACAATACCAAATCAGATGGTACTGATGGCGGCAAAATGTTCTGTTCTAAAGTAACCGCTAGCCCTAGCGATGATAAGGGCAGCAGCGCATCTTCCACGTCACTATGCGCCAAGGTGAAAGATATCGCAGCAAATTACAGTTACACTGGTACTTCACAGGTTGCGACTGGTGCATCAATTGCATCTACCAACTTTACAACCGGTACTATTGATACCAGACCAGGTTGGAACGTGGCCTTTAAGCATTCGATGACTGGCACAGGGTATGGCAAAAACAATGCTAACCGTCCTAATACCACTTATTCTATAACTAAATCCGACGGTACTGGCACAGTTATATACACTGGTGCTTGGGGTGGTGCTACAACTGCCGATAAAACGGCCAATGTGCCAACTGCAGGTGCATATGTTGGCTGGGACTGGATATCACCTTACACTGATGGAAAAACTAAAGCCGTATTACAAACTGACGTTGGCACTAAAAGGTGTAATAAACTGTATTGGACACCTAAAGACGCTTCAACGCCAGCGGTGCAAGGTACAGCAGATGCGGTTTGCGCCAATGTACCATACAACTACGAGCTACAACCAAACCCCGCTACGCCGCCAGATATTGAACCAAGCAGCAAGCTGACTCCTAGTGGTGACATTGCCAATATAGCGCGTTCGCGTGATATTGGCTTCCCTAAAACTTCTCAGTCGTACAAGACCGATTCTAAGCCTAGCCAATGGCAGCTTACCACTTTTATTGTCACTAAAGGTAATGCTATACCACTTGCAGATAGTGCCTACACCGATTTTGCCGGTATCCCTTGCTCTAGTGGCGCTTATCTTAAGCCTGGTGTTACCCAGTGTGCCCCCAATGCCTATGGCAGTGGTCGTACATTTAGTGCCGATGGTAGCGACAGTGGTGTTAGCGGTACAGAAATAACCATACCTGATACCTTAAACATTGGTGATAAGTTCTGCTATGCTTTGTCGGTTGAGCCAGCTACCAGCGAAGCCGCCAGTGGTACTTGGCGTCATTCAAAGCCTGTCTGTGTAACTGTCGGCAAAAGACCAAAAGTAGCTGTACAGGGCGGTGGCGTAAGTGCTACTGGTGGTATACAGACTAACACCTCAAGTCGTACCATAAATGGCAATGGTCTGACCTTTGGTAGCTACAGCACAGCCGAAGCTATTTCACCTAGTACCATAAAAGGCTTTGCGTCTGGTAGTGGCTACGGTTTCATGACAGGTATCAACTCTATTGACGCCGATCCGTTCTTAAAAGTTAACCGGCTAACTTTTGCTAATGATAACAATTTTGGCAATTATCGGAACGATAGCTACAACTTAAGCCAGTTTGACACACTATACAGTTACTTCCAGGGCGTCGGTAACAGTGGTAGTAACATTAGCACCTCTAGCTGGGCTGGCGTAGCTGCTGGGGGCAACTATAAGCGTAGCGGTGATCTTACTATCGGCGGTATCGCCAATATAGCTAATACTACAATAGTCTATGTCACTGGCAAAGTGACTATAACAGGTAATATATCTTATGATCGAACCAGCTCTTTCCGTGTCGAAAACGTGCCGCAGCTAGTGATTGTGGCCGATGGCGATATTGATATTGATGCTAGTGTGACAAACATCGATTCTTGGCTAATTAGCAAAAAGAGTGTTTATACCTGTTGGGGTAGTACTGGCAATAATGTCATGCAGGCCACAGATTTAACAGATGCCAAATGCAACCAACAATTAACCATTAATGGCCCAGTCGTATCTACTAACTTAAATATGTACCGTACCGCCGGGGCGTGGGGCACTACTGCCCAAGACAATGCTACGCCAGCCGAAACCTTTAAGTTAACCCCAGATGCTTATCTGTGGGCATTCAACCAGGCTAGGTTAGGCAACAATAAAGCAATTGTAAGTAACGTTAAAGATTTGCCCCCAAGATACTAAAAGTTTTTGATTGCGTTAATAATGTGTAGTTGACAAAATAGGTTCAAGCTTGATATCATAAGCATGTACCTGGCAACAGGTGCGTGTAAAGAAGATCCGGCCGTAGTCTATGAGCTACACTGCGGGGTTTTCTTTTATTTTAGCGGGAACACAGACATAAAATATTTACGGCCAGTTTTCAATTCTTCCTTGACCTGTACGCAATACTCCTCACCACCTTTGGTGATACCGTAAAATCGATACAATACTACTTTTCTATCTGTAGATAGTTTGTGCTCAGGCAAAATACGAGAATGTTGCATGGTGTCCAGGGCGCACTGGTATAGTTTTATACGTCGTATGCGCTCTTTAGCCCCTTTTTGGTTCAAATGTGCCCAAAACAAGTTAAGAAATATTTTGTCAGTTTTGAATATTCTGCATTTGCTATTGATATAGGGGGAACGCCTAGACTTGCCAACAGCGTGGCGGAATATGGCGCGTGCTCTAGGTGCTAGTTCGTTCATGTTAGAGCCTGGCAAAGGGTTATATTTAGACTGGTAAAAATTCATGAGCTTAATTATACCACGCCGTTAAACACACTTTGCCAGATTAGTACCTCTTGTGCTATATTTATAAGTAATGCAAGATTCAGATTACTTAGAAAAAATGCGCCATAGCTTAAGCCATATTATGGCCGCAGCCATGCAAACCATTTGGCCAAACATTAAGTTTGGTATTGGCCCCAGTATAGACGACGGCTTTTATTACGATGTTGATTTGGGTAAAACCACTATTTCAGAAGATGATTTATTAAAGATTACCGATGCTATGGATAAAATTGTCGCCGCCGATTTACCGATAGAACATTCCACTAAGACGTTTAGCCAAGCTAAAAAATGGGCGAAAGATAGCGACCAGCCGTACAAGCTAGAACTTATTGAAGATCTAGCTAAAGAAGGTAAAGTCGCACAATTAGATTTTTACACTATTGGCAACTTTACTGATCTTTGTAAGGGTCCACATGTGGCTAGCACCGGTAAGGTAGGGGCGTTTAAGCTGCAGCGTGTATCTGGTGCTTACTGGCGCGGCGACGAAACCAGGCCGCAAATGCAGCGTGTTTACGGTGTGGCTTTTGCTACCGATAAAGAGCTAGCTGCCTACTTAGAAATGCTCGAAGAAGCCAAAAAACGTGATCATCGTAAAATAGGCCAGGAACTGGAGCTGTTTATGTTTCATGAGACAGCGCCAGGTATGCCTTATTGGTTGCCTAATGGCGTGATAATCTATAATGAGCTTGTAAAATTTTGGCGCGAAGAGCACGCTCTGCGTGGCTATCAAGAAATAGTATCTCCAATTATGAATAAAAAAGAACTCTATGTTACTTCTGGACATTTTGATCACTATTGGGATGATATGTTCTCGACTAAAGAAGGTGAAAATGGTGAGGTTTATGGCATTAAGGCAATGAACTGTCCTAATGCTATGATCGTTTTTGGTAGCAAATCGCGTTCATATCGAGACTTGCCACTGCGGCTAAGCGATACTGACACATTGCATCGCAATGAGCTATCAGGCACACTGAACGGATTATTACGTGTCCGAGAGTTTCGTCAAGATGATGCGCATATATACGTGTCCGAGGAACAGATCCAAGATGAATATGAACGTATTTTTGATATCACTAAACGTTTTTACTCAATTTTTGATATGGAGTATTCATTTCGTTTGGGCACTCGACCCGAGAAATTTATGGGTGATCCAAAACTGTGGGATAAGGCCGAAGCGGCACTCAAAGAGATCCTTGAAAACAATGATAGAGAGTATTTTATTGAAGAGGGAGATGGGGCATTTTATGGTCCGAAAATCGATATTTTAATGAAGGATGCCATAGGACGTCAGTGGCAGATGGGCACAATCCAACTTGATTTTCAGCAACCATTACGTTTTGGATTGAAATATACTGATAGAGATGGTGGTGAAAAAACCCCAATTTGTATACATCGTGTGATTTATGGTTCGATGGAACGTTTCATTGGGATATTAATTGAACATCTTGCTGGTCGTTTTCCAATTTGGCTATCACCAGAACAATTCCGAATCATTAAAGTGAAAGATGCGCCAGAAGTTGACGAATTTGTAGCGAAAATTGCAACACTGGCCAAAGAAAATGGCGTGCGCGTAACAATAGATGATTCAAACAACTCAGTTGGCAAAAAAATTCGTGCTGTCGAAACTTGGAAAATACCATATTCTGTCGTAGTTGGTGAACAAGAAGTTAAAAGTGGTAAATTACCGCTACGTATACGTTCTGACTTAGCCGTAGATGGCGATAAACCCCGCGTGTACGCTATGGAACAGCTTATAAAGACAATTGCCAACGAAGCACATGGTCGAGTTAGCAAATCGTCGCTATAACAAGCCAGTTATTGTTGGGCCAACCGCTAGTGGCAAAACTGGTCTAGCTATTAAGCTAGCCAAACAATATGGCGGGGAGGTTATCTCGGCTGATTCCAGGGCTATTTATAAGTACGCCGATATTGGCACAGCCAAACCAACACCCAAAGAACAAGATAGTGTACCACACTGGGGGTTAGATATAGTTGGTCCAGGGGAACGATTCACGGTGTATGATTTTCAACAATATGCGTTAGCAAAGATTAAAGATATCCGTAAACGTGGTAGAATTCCTTTTTTAGTTGGTGGTAGTGGCCTATACGTCGATGCTGTAATTTACGGCTATAATTTTGCTAGTTGTAAAAAGGTCAACATGCCCGACAGGGGTAGAATCAGCAATAATTTTGCTGTTGTAGGAATAGCTACAGATAAAAATGAGCTAAAAACCAAAATATCCAAACGAGCTGATAGTTTTTTTAACAACGAAATCATAGCCGAAACTGAACTAATATTAAAAGAGTATGGTGCGAATAGCCAGCTGGCGAAATCAAACATTTACCCCATAATCAGCCAATATCTACAGGATAAAATCACTCTAAACGAGGCCAAAGAATTGTCCATAAAGTCTGATATGGCACTTGTAAAAAAACAGCTAACTTGGTTTAAGCGTAATCCACAAATAACTTGGCTAAAATTAGATGAAATTGAACCATATGTAGGGCAAATTGTTGGCTAGTTACTAGTGTGGTACAATATATTTGTATGGGTAAAAAAGTAGATCAAGGTGTTGAAAAGCTTTTTGGTTCAAAAACACGGGTAAAATTACTTAGTTTGTTCTTAACTAACGCCAAAAAATCTTTCTATGTACGAGAGGTCACCAGGTTAGTAGATGAACAAATTAATTCCGTACGGCGAGAACTAGCTAACTTACACAATTTAGGGGTTCTAAAAAGCGATACCTACGATAACAAGCTATTTTATGCTATTAACAAACGTTACCCACATTACGATGCGCTAAAATCTATCTTTACCGCCAACACCGATAGTGGCGTGCCCGCCAAGGTAGAAGGCGATAGTAAATGGGAACTCGCTATCAAGCCAGTCGAAGAACTAATGGATGTATTATTGGTGGCAGACCATATGGCCGATAGCAATAATGTTGTAGATATGTTAATTGTTGGGCGTGATCTAGATGGACGATTATCAAGGTGGGCTAAATCAGTCGAAAAAAAGCACGAACAGCCCCTTAGCTATACGGTGCTTTCGCCCGAAGAATTCTATTATCGGTTTAGCGTTAAAGACCAATTTGTACGTGATATACTAAATTCTGGTATGCAAGTAGTTGTAGATGAAAAGAATATATTGAAAGGCGATAAATAATGTTTGATATTGAGTACAAAGGTGGTAATGCTGTAATAATCACAACAAAAAAGGGCAGTTTAGCTATAGATCCTAAACGTTCAATTTTTGGTTTAAAAAACATCGTTGTAAAAAATGGTATAGAATTAGCCACCGAAGCGCGTTTTTTGACTAATTCACCCGAATATCAAGTTAACCTTGAAGGCCCTGGTGAATATGAAGTCTCGGGGTTCTTAATTTATGGAGCACCAGCCTACAGACACCTAGACGATAGAACCAAAGAAGGCACTATAATGGCCAGCACCCTTTATCGGGTTGAGGTAGATGATGTCAATATCGGCGTGATTGGCAATGTCGACCCAGAGATTACAGATGATATACTAGAAACTCTTGATAACATTGATGTTTTGATTATACCGGTAGGTGGTAATGGATATACCTTAGATGCAACAGCCGCCGCCGCTTGGGCTAATAAAATTGGGCCCAAAGTTATCATCCCGGTACATTACCAAAATAAAGCCCTAAGCTACGAAGTACCGCAAGACAGCGTCGATACTTTTGTCGAGCTTATGAAACTGCCAGTAGTAGATGAAAAGAAGTATAAACTAAAAACCGCCGCTACTTTGCCTGTAGCAGCGGAAATCCATAAGCTAGAACTTAGCTAATTGCGCCCTTTTTCTTTAGCGTACGAATTGCTTGTGTGCTAAGCTTCATCCGGACTTTTTTGCCATTTATAGTAATGGTTTTGTTCTGGATATTGGGCTTAAAAACGCGCTTAGTACGACGCAAAGAAAAGCTAACATTATTGCCGTATTGCTTACTTTTGCCTGTTAATTCACATTTCGCCATTAGGTCTTCCTTTTCTTTCAACGTTTCATTGTACAGTGTAAACTATAGCCTGTCAATCTGGTACAATATATATATGAATATTTGGTATTTATTGGCTGTATTAGTGATTATTCTACTGTCAATGAGCTTACATGAAATGTCACACGCCTACGTAGCGTATTGGTTGGGTGATGATACTGCACGCGCTCAAGGTCGGCTAACCCTTAACCCCTTAAAGCATATCGATCCTGTGATGTCTATAGCTGTGCCGCTATTATTCGCACTAAGCGGTGGCCCTATATTCGGTGGGGCAAAACCAGTCCCGCTAAATTTTAGCCGCATAAAAGGTGGCAATGTGGGCATAGCCCTGGTGGCAATAGCTGGCCCATTGGTAAACCTGATCTTAGCCTATTTGGCATTTTGCGTAGTATATTATGCACACGTACCAGTCGATGCCGGTTGGGGTTTTTATGTATTTTTGGCTGTACAGGTTAACTTAGGCTTTTTTGTTTTTAATTTAATACCAATACCACCCTTAGACGGTTCGCGGGTTTTATATGCTTTGGCACCCCAGTTCATCCAAACAGCTATGGAAAAAATGGAGCGTTTTGGTCTAATTATTATGATAGCTTTGGTACTCGTGTTCGGATCTTTCCTAACGGCGTTCATGGGTAATGCCATCAACTTTATCATTGTTGATATCTTTGGACGGCTAGTGCTATAGCCGGCTAATCATGCTATACTAGAAGAGTCTCAAAGCGAGCGTATATGATTTTCCTGAATAATCATGATAGGGAGCTCAATACGACTAACCTCGTGGGGTTAGACTAGCGAGCTTACCCACCTTGCACATACAGCAGGGAGTATCAACGCTCGCTAGAGACCCTTAATTTTATTAGTTAAGTTTATGAAACAAAGAATTAGAGTTGTAGCCATAATCCGCAATCACGAAGGTGACTTATTGCTGCTGCAAAAAGATAGACTTAATGCCGAACAGCCCCGCCAATACGAGTTTTTAAGCGGTAAATTAGAAATTGGCGAGCAGCCAGAAGATGCTGTTGCTCGTTTGGTACACGATTATTTAAATAGCACTATTCAAAGTGTCAGTTTGTTAGATGTTATAGCACTGGCCAAGGCCGAAGATCCCACCCAGGCCAGCCTGTTTATTGTCTTTGGGGTTACGTTAGCATCTGCCAAAATTGATATTAATCACGATCAATACCTAACATCAGTTTGGGCTAAACAGGTCGATATACCAAATATCGAACTCATGTCAGAGTCTTCCTATATTTTAGGTGTAGTCGAAAAAGGTGTCGCAGAAGGCGCAGAACATCACTTTGAACTAGACACTGACTTGCCTGATTACGCTGTTGTCTATACCGACGGTGGCTCTAGGGGCAACCCGGGGCCTTCGGCGGCTGGTTATTATATATTGTCGCCACAGGGTGAAGTACTAGACAGGGGTGGCGAGTTTATAGGTATTACCAATAGCCGCCAAGCTGAATATATAGCCCTAAAGTTAGGGGTAGAAAAGGCCATCCAACTGGGGCTAAATAAGGTAGTATTTAAGGTAGATAACCTAATGTTGGCAGGGCACATGAATGGTACTTACAAGATTAAAAACAGGGAATTGTGGCCGATTTATGATGAAATCAACCTACTACTTAAAAAAATAGAATCAGCGGCTTTTAAACATGTTACACGCGATAAAAACGTACAGGCCGACAGTGAAGTAAATCGCGTTCTTGACGAGCACGCTGTAAAATAGTATACTTCACCAGAGCCTGCTAGGTAATCGCTTAGTAGCGTTAGTTATTAAGAGGAAAGTCCGGGCAGCAAAGGATACGACAGTTGTTAACGGCAACCGGGAGCAATCCTAGGGAAAGTGCCACAGAAACTTAGACTACCTGTTACTTTCGTAGTAGGAAAAGGTGAAAAGAGTGAGGTAAGAGCTCACAGCCAGATATGGTGACATGTCTGGGGGGTAAACCCTGTTGGCTGCAAGGAAATTCGCATCAATAGTGATCCGCTAGCGAATTGTTTACCGCTCGATCATATGGGCGACTATATGACTAGATAGATGATTACCCTCGACAAAACCCGGCTTATGCGGCAGGCTCAACTAAAATCTCCCCTAAACGGGGAGGTTTTAGTTTGCTAGCTAAATTTACTTATTTAACAGCTTTTACTACTGCTTCGAAGGCTTTAGGTTCGTTTACAGCCAGTTCTGATAGTACTTTACGGTCTAATTCAACGTTATTGGCCTTTAAACCGGCGATTAGCTTACTATATGAGATGTCATGCAATTTAGCCGCATTGTTGATCCTGGTGATCCATAGACGCCTAATATCGCGCTTTTTGTTACGTCGGTCGCGGTATGAATAACGTAGGGCTTTAATTACACCCTGTTTAGCTTGCTTGAACGACCGTGTACGATCGTGTTGCATACCACGG
The DNA here is from genome assembly GCA_009778675.1 of Candidatus Saccharimonadota bacterium. Classification (GTDB taxonomy): domain Bacteria; phylum Patescibacteriota; class Saccharimonadia; order Saccharimonadales; family Saccharimonadaceae; genus WRFU01. Next base: position 15,593 of record WRFU01000007.1, on the reverse strand, counting down.
GCTTGTTTTAGTATCTTTTTGTGCTTAGCACGGGCTGCAACGCCACGTTTTACTCTCATAGTTATACTCCTAGGGCTTTCTTGATATTCTTAGCAGTGCTACCACTAACTTGGGCATTGGTTTTAATGTTACGTTTACGGGCTTTGCTTTTTTTCGCCAAAATATGGTTACCAAACGCTCGTTCGCGTAAAATCTTGCCAGTCGGGGTTATTTTTACCCGTTTGGCAGTTCCTTTGTGGGTTTTTAGCTTTGGCATTACTTTCTCCTTATACTAACGCTCAGATTCCTACCGGCCATCTGAGGGGTTTGATCAATCGCAATTTCGTCACCGAGTAGGTTTAGGGTTTTGTCCATTAACTCGTTGCCGATTTCTTTATGCGCCATTTCACGCCCTTTAAAGACTATCATAATTTTAACCCGATAGCCATCTTGTAAGAACTTTTTGATCTTTCTTATTTTAATGTCCAGATCGTTAGCACCGATCTTTAGACCTAGCCGCATCTGCTTTAACTCGTTAGCTCTTGGCTTCTTATGGTTTTTGGCAGGTTCCTTCATTTTCTGGTACTGATATTTACCCCAGTCAATGATTTTTACCACAGGTGGGTCAGCTGTAGGTGATATCTCAACTAAGTCGACATCCGCTTCACGAGCTAGTTCTAGTGCTTTAGCGCTAGACATTAACCCTAGTTGCTGACCATCAGAGCCAATAACACGAACCTCGCTGTTGCGAATTTCTTCGTTAATCCGAACGTGGTTTTTTATCGTTGATCCTTCCCTGCTTTTGCTTGTGACTTTGTCTTGGTAGATAATAGCAAAAAATGTAGCGTAGCACAAGTACGTCTACTATCCATTACTTCATTCGGTATTGTAGAGCTTCACTGATGTGTTTATCTGTGACTATGGGGCTTTCATCCATGTCAGCAATGGTCTGAGCTACTTTAATTACCTTAAAATAAGCTCTAGTACTAAGATTCAGTTTACTAGAAGCCAGGGTTAATATACGTTGCGCCTCTGACGATAGCTTAAGTTTGGTAGATATATCCTTGCTAGATAACCCACTGTTGTATACGCCTGGTTTACCATATCTTTTTGTCTGTTGGCGCAAAGCTCTGTCAATACTGCTTATTGCGGCTTGATGTTGTTCATCACCGGTAGCTTTATATTTACTCAAGGTAGAATTATCGATCTTCGATACCGTGACTACCATATCAATTCTGTCTAACAGTGGTCCAGAAAGCCGTTTTTGATAATTAAGTATTTGGGTGGTGGTACAGGTGCATTCTTTGTCAGGATCACCTAAATGGCCACATGGGCAGGGGTTCATAGTGGCAATTAGCATAAAATCAGCTGGGTAGCGTACTTTATAATTGGTACGGCTTACAGTAATAGCTTTGTCCTCCAGTGGTTGGCGAAGCGATTCTAGCACCGATCTGGGATATTCTGGTAGCTCATCCAAAAACAACACACCATAATTAGCTAAACTGATATCACCAGGCTTTGGTTTGTTACCACCGCCGACAATAGATACCACACTGGCGGTGTGGTGTGGCGATTGAAAGGGGCGTTGTTGAATAATGTCATCTGTTATACCGGCTACACTATGTATTTTAGTGATAGAAAGCTTTTCTTCGTCTGATAATTCAGGCAAAAGATTAACAGCCACCTTAGCCAACATAGTTTTACCTACCCCTGGCGGTCCATTAAGTAAAATGTTATGGCGGCCGCTTATAGCAATAGTTAAGGCTCGTTTAGCCTGATTTTGTCCGCATACGTGGTCTAGAATTACTGGATCAATAGTTGGTGATTTTTTATTTGGTTGTTTAAGGTCATTTTGAATCGCCAGTTCACCTTTTAGATGCAAAAATAGTTGTCGTAAATCGGTCGCTCCTATAATATTGATACCTTTCACTAGCTGTGCCTGAGCCAAATTCTTTGCCGGTATAAACACCGTTTCAATGCCAGCCTTCTTGGCAGCTTCTACAATGTGTATAATACCGCGCACAGAGCGTATAGAGCCATCCAAGGCTAATTCACCCGCAAACAACTTATCTTTGACCTCCACAGGCCTTAATTGGCCATTTAGCATCAATACTGAAAGCGCAATAGGTAAGTCCAAGCCAGTACCGTCCTTGGGTAGCTCGGCTGGCGCTAGGTTAATGGTGATCTTTTTACTCGGGAAGTCTAAATCAGAGTTAGTAATGGCACTTCGTACACGTTCTTTGCTTTCTTCAATAGTTTTGTTACCCATACCGACAATTTGCATGCCAGGCAACCCCTTTTTCATATCGCCTTCGATTTCTACCAAAGCGCCGTCATACCCCATTGGTATCGCTGAGATTATTTTACTGACCATAGGCATTATATTATGCAAAAAGGCGCTGTTATGCAAAGTTGATTTTTATATAAAAATACGCTAAAATATAATTGTTGGGGCTGAATCAGCTTTAGACGTATAGTTAACATGCTACTTTGCAAGTCGATGAGAATCGTAAATCTATTGTAAATCCAAAAGTATTTGCAAAAGTAAAGGCTAGTTTCGCTAACTTGTTTAGCCAACCTGTCTTTGCGACAGTTGCTGCCTGAGTTGTAGCAACCATCCACGTAACTTTGCCAACATAGGCTAGGTGGGTGTTATATTTTGTTGGTCGCCAAATTTGTTCGCAGTGAGGCAAATTTGGTTAAATCTATCACGCGTTAGTGCTAGGATTTTGCCGGTTCTTAGCCCGCACTTTTACGTATAAAAAATCGGATAAACTTGTAGACGGGTAGTGTGAAATTGTGCGGACCCGAGGGCAGTGCTCGGCAGCTCCACCAAACTTATTTAGGTAAAATAAAGACGACCACCTGCGAGGAATGGTCGTCTTTTATGTAGAGTGTGGAGTTATTTTGGCTATTTTTTGTTTTGAGCCCCTGCATAAATATTTTATTCAAGAGCTACTCCTATAATAAGCCGTGTTTTTGCTTATGTCAATACATTTTTTTCATGATTTTTACGAATTTTTTGACTATTTTTAGACTGTGGAAAACTTATCTGCTCGGCTTTAACAACAATTACAAGCAAATACTAAAATAAATATGCAGCCATATATTATATGTATGACGCAGTCCACGGTTTTTAGTTCTATTACACAATTACTAAACAAACTTTAACTGTGTTTAATTTGTGGGCTTATGTATAATTGGTTGTTGATCATAATATGGCGGGCGTATATTAAGCAGACGCAGCACATTAATGCTTATAAGCTAATGACTTAATATGACGATAAACTTATATAAACACAACATTACATATACGACAAAATAGCTCATACTGAATCGAGATTATATTTCGAGCAATATATAACACACAAAAAACCAATAATTTATTACATGAATGTAATATTAAAAATTAATATTTTTTTGAATTTTTGAACACTAAATTTAAATTCGTATTTTTTAGAACCTACGTGTTTATTGGCAATTTTAAAAAACACAAAAAATACAAAACAATGTGTCCGTAAAAATATTAAAAATTAAATTGAATCAACACAATAAAAAATAGGTAATTTACTATACGTAAAATATCCAACATTTTGATTCATATTTTTATTCATGGTACTCAAAAAGTAGTTTATAAAATCACACAAGCTATTTAGCGTTGTATGTAGCACAATGTTGTGGTCATTACATCACTGGTATATTACATCTGTAAATACTTATGGTTATTATAACGATGTTATAAATACAACGAAGATCGGACTATAAACACTTGATAAATATACACTAGCATGCTAGTATGATGCTAAGTTTTTATTGGCAAAAATAAAGACAAAACAAAAATTAGAGCAGCTATTGGTAGCTTTTGGTTATCCATAAACTACTACAAATACAAAAACTACCAAAGCTCCGCTAACACTCCGCTATGAAAATAGCGTCGAGGGCTTGCGTTGAGCGCGCAGACCAGTGCTCGCACATAAAAATATCGCTAGAAGCACGATCTTGCGAGAGTTACGTTCCTCTTTGTGAGGAGCAGTCAACTAAACTTCTAGGGCGGTTTTCGGACGCGGCTTCAAGTCAGTTTAAAACGCCGGACGGTCACGATACCGCCCTGGACTAAACCATAGCGATAAATGGTATACTTTTTACATGATGAGGAAGGTTTTAGGAGTAGTTAGCATAGCATCTCTGGTGTTATTGCTCGGACTCCTTTTTTTTACAACTCCTACCCAGGTAGGACCACTAGGCGTTTTATTACTGTTTGTTCTTACATATTTGGTTTGCTTAGGCATATTCACGGCTGCTATATGGTATTTATCTAAAATCACGGCTAGTTTATTCAAAAAACAAGTTTTAGCCAAACCACCACGACCGCTAAGCGACAAGAAAGCTTACTATTTAGGTACAGTGTTGGCTTTTGTACCGGTGTTAATTTTAGCGATGCAGTCTTTTGGCGGTATTAGCCTGTTAGAACTTGGGCTAGTAGCACTCTTTGCCATTATAGGTAGTTTTTTGGTAATAAAACAATAATTCATAGTGCTAGCGGTTATGATACAATTAGATCATGAATCCAGAGCAAAATCGGGCATCTGTTCCTGCTGAGACACTAGCTGGTGCGGAGTCGATGCACCCATTACCAGAATTATCACCGGCTAACCCGGAAGTTCATCAGAACCAAGACAGGCAAGAAAAAGAAGCCAGCCATATAGCGACCGATGCAAGTAAGACTAGTTTGCCACCAGTGGCTACGCAGCCTGTTGTTCAAGCCAATGATCAGTCGCCGGCTAGTGTTACGGCCACTGCGCCTAGTACCGCCAAAGATACTGAAAGAATAGAAAAAGAATGGTCACAAAAAATAAAACAAACGTTGTCAGAAACCAAAGGTGACCCATATAACAAAGAAGAAGGCATCAAAGCTTTAAGGGCGGATTATATGTACAAACGTTATGGTCGCAAAATAGGAGACAGTAACTAGGGGGCGTATGCTAGAGTTCATGATGCCGGCCATTGTAGTATTGATAATTTGTGCCAGTATTGGTGCTTTTGCTTGGTCGCAATACAGCCGCAGCGTACGTGAATCAAAAAACTATGAACGTAGTTTAAAAATGATGCCAATGTTAATACATTTACCGCCTAGCACCGACGACATAGAAGGCGGTAATCGCGATGAACGTGACGTAACCGATGAAATGCTGGCACAGGCTCAGGTTATGTACAATATAATTGCATCCACAGCCATAAAGGGTTTTAAGGGTAAATTATACGGTGAACGTCATATGTCATTTGAAATTTTAGCTACAGAAGGCTTAGTACATTATTATGCAGTAGTCCCAGCGGTGTTAACCGAAGTAATAAAACAAGCCATTGCTGCCGCCTACCCAACCGCTAGGGTTGAAGAGGTAGAAGAACAAAATATTTTTAATAAAGCCGGCAGTATCAGTGGTGTTATTGGTGGTGAATTTAGTTTAAAGAAAGAATATGCCTACCCAATCGCTACTTACCAAGAAACCAAGCAAGACACCGCCCGAGCATTGCTTAATGCTTTATCATCTGCTACCAGACAAGACGGTATAGCCGTGCAAGTTATGTTTAGGCCAGCCCGGGATAGTTGGACGAAAACCTCTATAGATAAGGTCAGCAAGATCAAAAAAGGTAAGAGCTCAAAAGGTAATATACCCGGGGGTGCTTTTTTGGGTGATTTAGCCGAGATCTTATGGAAACCACCGGAGGCTAAAGATGGCACTAAGGCTGACGAGAAGCCGTTGACTGATTTAGAACTGTCAGAAATTAAGGCGATTGAAGACAAAACGCGTTACCCAGGCTACGAAACTATGATCCGCGTGTTAGTATCCTCGCCTACATCTGCTCGTTCGCAGGCTTTACTTAATAATATAATCGCATCCTTTGCGCTATTTGATTCACCTAGCTACAATGGCTTTAAATTTGCCATGGCTCGTGATATCGAATCGCTAACCACCGATTACATTATGCGCACATTTCCCCAAACAGCTAACCGAGATATTTTAAACAGTGTAGAATTGGCAACGATCTTCCATCTGCCAGATCAGCGCAGTATCCCAACTTCGCAAGTAGAACGCCAAATGGCCAAGCAAGTTGATGGTCCAGCTGAACTGATGGAAGGTGGTATATTGTTGGGTTACAACGAATTTAGGGGTGTGAAAAAGCAGATCAGGCTGAGCGATGAAGATAGACGACGTCACGCCTACTTTATTGGTGCTACTGGCTCTGGTAAATCTGTCCTGCTTAAAAACTTAGCCTACCAAGACATGATGGATGGTCGCGGTTTTGCGTTTATTGATCCACATGGTGATGCTGCAGAGGACTTACTTGGTATGGTGCCACCAGAACGTGTTGATGATGTAATTTACTTTAACCCTGGTAACTTAGAATCACCAGTCGGCCTGAACTTATTTGAATTCGAAACACCAGATCAACGTGATTTCTTGATTCAGGAATGTATAGCTATGCTATATAAGTTATATGACCCTGGCCATACTGGTATTATTGGCCCACGCTACGAACACTGGTTTCGTAATGCAGCCCTTACTATTATGAGCGATCCACACGGCTCAACGTTTATAGATGTACCACAAGTTTTTAATGATCAAGGTTTTACTAACGAAAAACTTAAATATGTGACTGATCAAACAGTGTTAGATTTTTGGTACAAAGAAATGGCGCAAACTAGCGAGGCCAATAAATCAGAGGTTTTAGGGTGGTTTGTCAGCAAATTCGGTGCATTTTTAAGCAACGAAATGATGCGTAATATCATTGGCCAAACCAAGAGTGGTTTTAACCTACGCGAGATTATGGATGATGGCAAGATTTTGTTGGTTAACCTATCAAAAGGCACTACTGGTGAGTTAAACTCACAGCTACTAGGCATGATATTTGTGATGAAATTCCAAACGGCCGCCATGAGCCGAGCCAGTATGCCCGAAGATCAACGCCGTGATTTTTGCCTGTACGTAGATGAGTTCCAGAACTTTGCCACCGATAGTTTTGAATCTATCTTGTCTGAAGCTCGTAAGTACCATCTAAACTTAATTGTGGCTAACCAGTTTATGACTCAGTTGACCGATAAGATCCGTGAAGGGATTATCGGCAACGTTGGCACTATTATGTCGGGGCGCTTGGGTATTACCGATGCCGAAATCCTATATAAACGGTTTGCCCCAACTTTTACGGCTGAAGATATGACAAAACTGCCAAACTATCAATGGATTGCATCGGTTATGATAAATAATGTGCCATCGGCACCGTTCAGCCTAAATTCGTTACCACAGATGGGCAAACCCAACCCTAACTTACAAGAATCGCTTAAAACATATTCATCACTTAAATATGGTAAACCACGCAAAGAAATTGATGCCCAGATACGTCAACGTCTAGGTGCTGGTGATGCCGCTAAAAAGTTACAAGCCGAGCAGCAACGAGCACTGTCTAGTAACATGTCAACGGAGAATCGGCAGCAGGGGTTCTTAGATAGTTGGATCGAAAAGAAGAAGCAACTTCAGCAAGAGGCACCAGTAGAACAGCCAGCACCATCAGCACCTACAGCTACGCCCGAACCCCAGACACAAAATAATAGTAGTAAAAAACACAACGAAGATGATGAGACTATCTTGCGCTTAAGATAGCTAGTTGAACAAAGAATTTATCAAAAACGTTTATACTACTTGAGTGTATTTGCTAAATCGTGTACAATTAGTTAAGAGTTATATTTTCTGCTAAAGTGAGGAATCAATGATAAAACAGAGAGACGATGGGTCGTATGACAGTTCGCAAATTCAAGTCTTGGAAGGTTTAGAGCCTGTCCGTAAACGCCCGGGGATGTATATTGGTAGCACTGGCTACGAAGGTGTGCACCATTTAATTAAAGAAATTGCCGACAATTCAATCGATGAAGCTATGGCCGGCTATGCATCTAAAGTAGTTGTTACGTTGCTAGCTGACGGTGGTGTTAAGGTAGACGACGATGGCCGTGGTATTCCGGTCGACAAACACCCTAAAACTGGCAAAAGCACGCTAGAAACCGTGCTGACAGTTTTGCACGCTGGTGGTAAATTTGGCGGTGATAGTGGCTACAAGGTGTCGTCTGGGCTGCACGGTGTAGGTTCAAGTGTTGTTAACGCACTATCTACCAAGATGGTTGCCGAAGTCCGTAAAGATGGTAAAATTTATCGTCAAGAGTACGTACGCGGTGTCCCTAAAACTAAACTAGAAGTTGCAGGCGAAACGAACGGTAGTGGTACTTCTATCACTTTCTACCCAGACCCGGATATCTTTAAAGAAACAATCAGTTTTGATTATGAGTGGGTAGTAAATTATTTACGTCATCAGGCTTTTTTAACAAAAGGCGTATTAACATCGGTTCTAGATGAACGCACCAACAACCGACAGTCATTTTACTTTGAAGGCGGCATTAAAAGCTATGTTAGGGAATTAAACATCGGTAAAGATGTCTTAAGCGATGATATTTTTTATGTTGAAAAGAAGGTAGATGATTCGATGATAGAATTGGCTATCCAATATAATGATACCTATGCAGAGACGCTTAAACCGTTCGCTAACAACGTTTTAACTCCAGACGGCGGCATGCATGTAATAGGCTTCAGAACGGCTCTAACACGCGTTATAAACGATTACGCGCGTAAAAATAACATGCTTAAGGAAAAAGAAGACAACCTTTCGGGCGATGATGTGCGTGAGGGACTTACGGCGGTTATTTTGGTCAAACTACCAGATCCACAGTTCGAAGGCCAAACCAAAAATAAATTGGGTAACCCAGAGGTGCGTGGCTATGTAGATAAAGTCATGAGTGAATATTATGCCTATTACCTAGACGAAAACCCGGCTTCGGCGAAAAAGATTGTAAATAAAGCAATTATAGCCGCTAGGGCACGTAAAGCTGCCCGTGCTGCCCGTGATAACGTTATCCGTAAAGGCGCATTAGATGGCCTTAATTTGCCTGGTAAGCTGGCCGATTGTTCGAGCAAGAACCCTGACGAATGCGAACTTTATATTGTCGAGGGTGATTCGGCTGGCGGTTCTGCTAAAACTGGCCGTGATAGCCGTCATCAGGCAATTTTGCCGCTGCGCGGTAAGGTTTTGAATACAGAACGTGCCCGTTTGGATCGCATGTTTGCTAATAACGAAATTGTAAGTTTGATTAAAGCTCTAGGCGTTGGTATCGGCGAACAGTTTAATATTGATGGATTACGCTATAACAAAATCATCTTTATGACTGATGCTGATGTTGATGGCTCCCATATTGCAACGCTGCTGATGACGTTCTTTTTCCGTTATATGCCAGAGGTTATCGCTGGCGGACATATTTATCTGGCTAAACCACCATTATTCGAGCTAACTCGTCCGGGTAATGCTGAAAGTGATTTTATTTACGACGAAGCTGACCTAGACCCGTGGCTAAATAAAAAGATTGAAGAGCGCCGCGCTAAGGGCACTAAAATTAATGAGTCCGATGAACGCTTTAAACAGGCTGGCTACAATGATCAGAAACGCTATAAAGGTCTTGGTGAAATGGATGCCACACAATTATGGGAAACAACGATGAACCCAGAAGAACGTATCTTGGTGAATGTTAAAGTTGAAGATGCCGAAAAAGCTGATGCGATCTTTACCAAGCTAATGGGTGATGAAGTTGAACCGCGTAAAAGCTTTATTCAGATGCGGGCAAAAACAGTTAATCTAGCGGATTTGGATGTATAGGGGAAAATATGGAAGACGATGCAAAAAACACAACAGCTATGACACCAGATGAACAACCGCTAGAGGGGGAGGTTGTAGAAAACACAACAGCCGTAGAAAAAGGTATAGAACTTCGAACTGTTGAAAATGTTATGGAAGATAGCTATTTGCGCTATTCCATGAGTGTAATTATTGACCGTGCTCTGCCTGATGTGCGTGACGGTCTGAAGCCGGTTCATCGGCGCATTTTATATGCAATGGATCAAAATGGCTGGAAAGCGCCAAACAAAACTCGTAAGTCGGCTTACATAATCGGTGAAGTAATGGGTAAATATCACCCGCACGGTGATTCTTCTATCTATGACGCTATGGTCCGTTTTGCACAGGATTGGACAATGCGCTATTGCTTGGTTGAGGGCCAAGGTAATTTCGGTTCGATGGACGGTGATCCACCAGCCGCTATGCGTTATACCGAAGCTCGTATGCACCGACTTGGTGGTGAATTACTAGCTGATATCGACAAAGAAACGGTTGATTTCCGTGATAACTATGATGGTTCGTTGCAAGAGCCGGTTGTGTTGCCAGCGGCTGTACCGAATTTATTGCTTAATGGCCAAATGGGTATTGCGGTTGGTATGGCCACTAATATCCCGCCGCATAATTTAAATGAAATTATTGATGCGACTATTGCGCAAATTGATAACCCAGATATCACCATCGATGAGCTGATGAAGTATGTCAAGGGCCCAGATTTTCCAACTGGTGCTGTAGTTTATGGCGGTGCGCCAATGCAGCAAGCTTATCAGACTGGTCGTGGCAGTGTTATGATTCGAGCGATAGCCGATATTGAAGAAACCAAAAAGAATCGTTTCCAGATTGTTGTCACTGAGGTGCCGTATGGCATTAACAAGGCCACCATGATTGAGAAAATTGCCGATTTGGTCAAGGATAAAAAAATCAACACAATTTCTGATATCCGCGATGAAAGCTCACGCGGTAAAATCCGCATTGTCATTGAACTTAAAAAAGATGCTTACCCAAAGAAAGTATTGAATCAGCTGTACAAGTTAACCCAGCTTCAGACTAGTTTCCATTATAATATGCTGGCTTTAGTTGATGGTATCCAACCGAAAGTTCTTGGATTACATGATATTTTGGCGGAATTTATCAAACACCGCGAATCTGTTATTCGTCGTCGCACTGCATTCGAATTACGGAAAGCGCGTGAGCGTGCCCATATCTTAGAAGGTTATAAAATCGCATTGGATCACATCGACGAAGTGATTAAAACTATTCGTGCCAGCAAGACTACCGAGGAAGCCGAGAAGAATTTAATTACCAAGTTTAAATTATCGGAAATCCAAGCAAAAGCTATTCTAGCTATGCAATTACGTCGCCTAACTGGTTTGGAACGCCAAGCTATCGAAGACGAACTGAAAGAGTTGCACGAACTAATTAATAAGCTAGAAGCTATATTAGCCGATGAAAGTAAGATTTTGGGTGTCGTTAAAGATGAATTGTTGGCGATTAAAAAACGTTATGGCGATGCACGGCGTTCTAAGATTATTAACCATGAACTAGGTAAATTTAGCGAAGAAGAGCTTATACCAGAGGAAGAGTCTGTTGTATTATTAACAACAGAGAATTACATTAAACGCACTAGCGTTAACGATTATCACCGCCAGAATCGTGGTGGCAAGGGTAGGCGTGGTATGAGTACTAAAGAAGAAGACGTAATTGACCAGCTTATTCCGGCTAATTCTCACGATTGGTTATCATTCTTTACTAACCGTGGCCGGGTATTTAAACTTAGGGCTTACGAAGTGCCGGCGGCTAGTTTGAACGCTAAAGGTGTAGCTGCTGTTAATTTATTACAGCTACAGCCGGAAGAAAAAATTACTTCTATTATTAAGTATGAAAAAGACGCGAGCGATGATGGCTATCTGTTTATGGCTACTACTCATGGTACGGTTAAGAAAACTGCCGCCAAAGATTACGCCAATATTCGCACCAATGGCTTGATTGCTATTAAACTAGACGATGGTGACGAACTACGTTGGGTCGCACGAACTACTGGTAATAATGACGTGATTATCTCCACCTCTGCTGGCCAAGCAGTGCGCTTCGACGAAAAAGACGTTCGACCAATGGGGCGTTCAGCTCGCGGGGTACGTGGCATCCGTTTGCGCCCGAGTGATACGGTTGTCGGTATGGATTTGGTATCAGATAATGAACAAAAATTGTTGGTGATTAGCCAAAATGGCTATGGCAAGCTAACTAAAGCCTCAAATTTCCCGCCGCATAAGCGTGGTGGTGTTGGCATGAAAGTCGCGGCTGTGACCACTAAAACCGGTCCAATTGTTGCAGTACACACAGTCGATCCAACGGCGTCCGAAATCATTATGATTTCTAGTAATGGCCAGACTATCCGCACACTCCTAAAAGATATTCCAGTACTAGGCCGAGCCACCCAAGGTGTGCGCGTGATGCGCTTAAACGATAACGATAGTGTCGCATCGCTTGGTATTATGCCAGAAGAAAAAGAAGAACAACAACAAGAAGATAAACCTGATTCTAGCAATAAATCGGAAAAGTAAAAATGGATATCTTAAACGCTTATAAATATATCATCGTTGTTATTGCTAGTTGGTTTGTAGCGCAGCTCTTAAAATGTGCCTTCCATTCTATAAAAACTAGACAGTTTAATTTAAAGGAAGCGCTTTTTACCTCTGGTGGCATGCCAAGTTCACATACAGCAGTTATAGTATCTATTACGACTCTTATTGGTCTAACACAAGGTCTTAAAAGCCCAATGTTTGGCTTGGCTTTCGCAGTAATGCTGATAATCTTTTATGATGCCGTAAAAGTTCGTAAATCGGTTGGCGACCAAGCGGTATTAATAGGCAAATTACTTAAAGAGCAAGGTTCGAAACTAAAGGCTCCACGGGTTGTTCGTGGGCATACTATAGCAGAAGCTTTTGCCGGCGCTAGTGTTGGTATAATTATAGCGTTAGTTGTATTTATTACAACATAAGAATTAAAAATAGGTGTTGACACATTGAATTTAGGCCGCTATAATGGCGTAAGTTTGATTGCGAGTGTGTTTTTAACTTTGGAGTTAGATCAAGCTATTAACGAACGTTAACAATTGAGTTGTGCAAAACAATCGTCAGTTATATTTTATGTGAGTTTTTTAGGAAACGAACACTTTTCGAGAATTATATAATTCTCATTTTTGGAGAGTTTGATCCTGGCTCAGGATGAATGCTGGCGGCGTGCCTAATACATGCAAGTCGAGCGGTAACAGGGTCTCACTGTGGTTCTGAATTTTTCGGGATCACTGTGAGATCGCTGACGAGCGGCGGACGGCTGAGTAACGCGTGGGAACATACCCCAAACTGAGGGATAACTGCCCGAAAGGGTAGCTAATACCGCATATGGTCTTCGGATTAAAGCTTCGGCGGTTTGGGAATGGCCTGCGTCCGATTAGCTAGTTGGTGAGGTAAAGGCTTACCAAGGCTACGATCGGTAACTGGTTTGAGAGGATGATCAGTCAGACTGGAACTGAGATACGGTCCAGACTCCTACGGGAGGCAGCAGTAGGGAATATTTCACAATGGGCGAAAGCCTGATGGAGCAACGCCGCGTGCAGGATGAAGGCCTTCGGGTCGTAAACTGCTTTTATAAGCGAAGAATATGACGGTAACTTATGAATAAGGGTCGGCTAACTACGTGCCAGCAGCCGCGGTCATACGTAGGACCCTAGCATTATCCGGAATGACTGGGCGTAAAGAGTTGCGTAGGTGGTTTATTAAGTGGATGGTGAAATCCGGTGGCTTAACCATTTGGACTGTTATCCAAACTGATAAACTCGAGAACAGCAGAGGTAACTGGAATTTCTAGTGTAGGAGTGAAATCCGTAGATATTAGAAGGAACACCGACGGCGTAGGCAGGTTACTGGGCTGTTTCTGACACTTAGGCACGAAAGCGTGGGGAGCGAACCGGATTAGATACCCGGGTAGTCCACGCCGTAAACGATGGATGCTAGCTGTTAGGGGTATCGACCCCCTTAGTAGCAAAGCTAACGCGTTAAGCATCCCGCCTGTGTAGTACGATCGCAAGATTAAAACATAAAGGAATTGACGGGGACCCGCACAAGCGGTGGATCATGTTCTTTAATTCGAGGCTAAACGATAAACCTTACCAAGGCTTGACATCCTGAGAAGCACCACGAAAGTGGAGTGTGCCTTTTGGAACTCAGTGACAGGTGATGCATGGCCGTCGTCAGCTCGTGTCGTGAGATGTTTGGTTAAGTCCATTAACGAGCGAAACCCTTGCAACTAGTTGAATTTTTCTAGTTGGACTGCTCCGGTAACGGGGAGGAAGGAGGGGACGATGTCTGGTCAGTATTTCCCTTACGTCTTGGGCTAGAAACGTGATACAATGGCAAGTACAATGCGCTGCGAAGCCGCGAGGTGAAGCAAATCGCACCAAAGCTTGTCTCAGTTCGGATTGGAGGCTGAAACTCGCCTCCATGAAGTCGGAATCGCTAGTAATCGCAGATCAGCATGTTGCGGTGAATACGTTCCCGGGTCTTGTACACACCGCCCGTCAAACCATGAGAGTCACCAATACCCGAAGTCCGTCTAGGCGGCCTAAGGTAGGGGGGATGATTGGGGTTAAGTCGTAACAAGGTATCCGTATCGGAAGGTGCGGATGGATTACCTCCTTTCTAGGGAGAATGATGACAAATTTACAGCAATGTAAGTTTGATCTAGGTCGGTCGTAGTTGTTTGATATTAAGCTTAGCAAACAACATTTCTGCTTTTGGCAGATGCGACTTTAAGCTATAAACTTTCGGTTTTTTGCACAACTAAATTGTTAACATAAAACAGTCCGTAAGGGCTGTTTTTGGTATTGTGGTAAAATATAACCATAACAGTACGAATGGAGATATTTATGAGAGAACCAATAATAATAACTGATGATTTGCTGAATCAGCCAGTCCCTAGTGATAAAATACCACAGCGATTGGCTACGGCAACTATTTTATTAATACCGGCGCAAGATGGCGTAGTTATTTTTAACGATCGGCCTGATACGTGGGGCACTTGGTTCCCATTTTATGATGATAAAACACAATTTGTGCATGATATGGTTTTTGAACCAGGCACTTATGGTGACTTAATCCGCCAGCAACAAGCAGATTTTAATGAACATGCTCCAGATGAAAAAGAACGGATTATGCGTCTTTTGAACAGGCTTAAAGAGCTGTATGGCGTAACTGCCACGGCTAAAAGTTTAAGTAGCTTAAAACCGTATTATAAACTTCAATTTTCTGCCACAGCTAAGATTTGGACACTATATCAAGTAGAATACTTTGTGGCTTATAATATAGATGATATTCAAAAAATATTTTCTACTAATGCGGCTATCAAAAAAGGTATCTTATCGTTTGACCATAACCCTAGTGAGCCATTAGAGGATATACCACTAACAGATAGTCTAGTCCATTTACTAGAAACGCCCGCAGCCATAGAGTCTGTAAAGAGTTTTTAATAAAAGAAGTATTTTATGACAACGAAAAAGACAACAGAAGAATTCCGCGTAAACGGCGAAGAATTATTAGGAAAAGTCAAAGAGCTAATAAAAGCTGGTAACGTGCGGAAAATTATCATTAAAGATAAAACCGGTAAAGAATTGATTGTAATACCAGTAACTGCTGGGGTAGTTTTGGCGGTATTAGCACCAGTGCTAGCGGCTGTCGGGGCAATCGCGGCGTTAGTAACAGAGTGCACAATTGTGGTCGAAAAAGAAGTTGAAGAAAGCAAAAAATAGGTGACTAGGCTAATTCACCCCTGGCCGCCAGTGTTTGATAAAAATT
>WRFU01000006.1 GCA_009778675.1 Candidatus Saccharimonadota bacterium | reverse complement strand
TATATTTATAAATAAACTTCCCCCCCCCCTGAATTTAAACGCATTTTTTTATATAATAGAAGTATGGCCAAGGTTTCATCGGTAGTTATTGGTAAGGTTGCACGGCACATTGCTAGATTACGTGGCGGCGGCTCGGCTTTGCCCGGTTTAATTATTGAAAAGATTGACCATAATTTTGTTAGTGATTGCCTGGGCGGCCTGCCCCACGGCGTGGTGGTAATTTCTGGCACTAATGGCAAAACTACCACCACTAAAATTGTGGTGGAATTACTTGAAAAGCAGGGGTTAAAAGTCTTTACTAACCGCACCGGTAGTAACTTTGTGCGTGGTGTGATTGCGGCGTTACTCGAAAATGTTAATTTACATGGGCAGTTGGATGCTGATATCGCGGTACTAGAACTCGATGAAGCCCACGCCGTGCGATTTATCGAAACTATCACACCAACTTATTGCCTGCTACTAAATGTTATGCGCGATCAATTAGATCGGTTCGGCGAGATTGATCACACAGCCGATCTACTGGCTAAATTAGCCACTAAAACCACGAATACGGTGGTGATTAATCGTGAAGATCGCCGGTTAGCCAAAATTAAAACGCCAGCGAAAATTACTTATTTTGGCCTAAGCGATGAATTAAAAGTCCATTTTCCCGAAGACGACGAGTTACTTGATAAAAATCGCAAAAAAGTGTTAGCCAGCAAGTTGCCAGCCAACGTGGTTTTAACTAACACAACTAATCAAATGGCGGTTTTCACCATTAACGAAAAAACGTATTCTACCACTTTAGATTTGAAAGGTGTTTATAATGTATTTAATGCCGCGGCGGCGCTAAGTTTAGTCACCACAATTTTGCCAGATGCCAACACTATAAGTTTGATCAGCGATCTATCAACCATCAAATCTGCCTTTGGTCGCGGTGAATCATTCACTGTTAGCGGCCAGCCGTTAGAGTTATTGCTAGTAAAAAATCCGAGCGGGTTTCAGTTGGCGTTAGAATCGTTTAGCAGCGGCGATTACGCTAACATGATTTCTATCAACGATAACTACGCCGATGGTCGCGATATGAGCTGGCTGTGGAATGTTGATTTTTCTAGCCTACAACAAGTTAACATGGTCAGCGGCATCCGCGCTTACGACATGGCTTTAAGATTAAAATATGATGTTGTGGATTTCACAACATCACAACCGGATATTTCTAAAGCTTTGCACGATTTTTTGCAATTAAAACAACCCAAACGCATTTTTGCCACCTATACGGCTATGTTAGAAATCCGCAAATTGCTGGCTAAATACACCGATGTGGAGCGCGTGCTATGAAAGAACTAACCATTTTGCACTTATACCCCAAAGATATGAATTTATACGGCGACCATGGTAATGTGCTAACTTTGCAGCGTCGTTTAGAATGGCGCGGCGTTACAGCAAACGTGATAACCTACAATGTTGGCAACAAATTCCCAGCCCAACCAGACATTATTTTTGGTGGTGGTGGCCAAGATTCTGGCCAGGATATAATCGCCAAAGACCTACAAACTATCGCGCCAAAGTTAAAAAGGTTGGTAGAAGCCAACACGCCGACCCTGACAATTTGCGGCATGTATCAAATGTTTGGCCGATTTTTTAAAACCTTAACCGGCGAAGTAATTAATGGCATTTCGATTTTTGATATTGAGACTATCGGTGGCAATGAACGTTTGATCGGTAATATTATTACACAAAGCGACCAATTTGGCGAAATTATCGGTTACGAAAACCACAGCGGTAAAACTTATTTAGGTAAAAACGCCGTAGCCTTAGCTAAGGTTAAGATGGGCGCTGGCAACAATGACGAAGACGGCCTGGAGGGTGTAATTTATAAAAATGCCATCGGTACCTACTTGCATGGCCCATTGCTGCCAAAAAATCCTAGAATTGCCGACTTTTTGATAGCCCAAGCTTTACAGAACAAATATGGCAAAGCTGGCTTAACTGATCTAGACGATAGTTTGATCGAGCAAGCCCGGGCGATCGCAAAAAAACGACCGCGTTAATTATTCTACTTCGATTTTTAGTGGTAACTTTTCTTTGGCCGGCATAAAGTGAATGTAATCCACCACTGACCATAAGAATAGCGACAAGCCTAAGCCTTTGCCAACAAATTTATCTAAACCCCGCCAAACTGGGCCAGCGTAAACGCCGGTGTTGTGGGTAATCGCACCAGTTATAACTTCGCCGCCAACTTGGCCGACCATAAACAGCACTAAAGCCACCGCGAATAATATTTTCGTGCGAGTTGGCAAACTTAAGAACCATTTTATGAAAAATAGACCAATTATTATAAAAATCGGCACATACAGCACCCACCAACTCCAGGCAAATACGCCGGCGTTAACGTGGTTCAGATCACTCTGCAGGCCAATCAAGCGGCTAATGGTACTAAACTTTTCGTGGATCATGGCACCATCATCAAGTGACAAAAAGGTAAAAACGCCACCTAGAGCCAGCCAATGATTAGCAAATTTGGCGCCAGTTTTCTTCTTTGTCCAACCAATATAAAACAGTAGCAAGGCTGGTACAAATAGTAAAATCGTTTGGCTGTACCAAGTTGGCATGCTAACCTCTTCGTCTAGGCTAAAGAACTTGGCAAATTCCCAGTAATCACTCGAGTTGGTAGTACGAGTCATGAGGATTAAGTGCAATACAAACAGCACCACAGCGATGATTAATAATGTAATAAATAATTTTTTTCGATTGATCTTCATATTCTAATTATACCACGCAATCCATCATGGCGTGGGTAATTGCGGCGGCTAAAGCATCGGCAGCATCATCTGGCTTTGGTACTTGGCTTAGATTAAGTTGCAGTTTAACCATTTCTTGAATTTGTTTTTTATCGGCCCGGCCGTAACCAGTCAGGCTTTGCTTGATTTGCAGCGGCGTATATTCGGCAATCGGGATATTATTTTGCTTGGCTGTTAGCATTGCGACACCGCGGGCTTCAGCTACGCTGATAGCGGTGGTAATATTTCTAGCAAAATACAGTTTTTCGATCGAGCAAACGTTTGGCTTGGTTTCTTTTATAATTTCAGTTAAGCCGTTATAAATTTCTAGTAGCCGATCTTCGAGCGGCGTGTGCGCTGGTGTACTAATTACCCCGGCCGTCACCAGCTGATATTTATTATTAATAACATCAACCACGCCAAACCCTAAAATCCCAGTACCCGGATCAATGCCTAATATTCTCACCGCAACACCTCTTTTTTGTCACCATCTACTACAAACACATCACTATCGTGCAATACTATTGGTATTGCACCCCCCCCCATGGCTGTTATTGCTGCTTCGCGTTCTTTAATTATTTCTGTATGGTCAGCATGGTCAGCGTGCGGTAATATATACTCATTAACTAGGCCGAGACCTTTATAATCAGACTCAACACCATAAGTGTCTTTTACAATTACTGCTCGATCAAGTCGGTCGAATGGATGTAAGTCTAACGCAGCCGCCATTGCGCCAGCCGAAAAACCAGCATAAACATATTTATCTTGTTTTAAATCTTGCCACAATTTCTTAGTTAGGCCGCTTAGTCGCATGGCCTGGCTTACCATAAACGGGCTGCCACCAGTTACGAGAATTAAGCCTGGTTTAAACTTGTCAATAAACGCCGGCAAGTTATTGTTATTAAAGTAATTTCGCAAATCCAGCTCTGTTGGTTTAAAACCTTCTTTTTCCAATAGTTCCATTTTGTTTACTAAACTAGTACGGCGAGCTTCAGGTTTCCAATCATCTTTGGAATTCTGAATTATTAAAACTTTTCTATTGGCGCCCACTAACTTTTTCAATCGATCAACGTAATCGCCAAAATCCTGGCTGGCTAAAAATAACCTCATGCTTTCTATTTTACCACTTACCTATATAGCCAGTGATATGCCATCAACCAAAATTTGTGGCTTAAGACCTAGCTTAGTAGCTAAAGCTTTAGTATTGGCGGGTATTTTGACCCAAAAACCGTCCGATCGGTCAAAATCCTTGGGGCTTATTTTACCATCAGTTGTAATTAACACTTTAAAAGTATTCGGCGTCTTGGCAAAATCGACTTTTAGTATATCTTGGTAGATCGGCTTCATCTTGACATTACCCATCTTATCTCGCCAATCGTCATCTAGCCTATCACAGCTAAAATCCATCTTGTCAGCAAAAGCCATCAAATTAGCGAATAGTGGCAGTTTATCTAAATTCTCTTTATTACTATGATTTTCGATAGCTTCCAAAATACGGTTTAGTCTAACTGGCGGTATACCCCCCCCCACTAGATACTTTTCAGCAAACAGCCGACTTTTATAACTATGGTTGTCGCGTGATTCTACTTGGCCAATATCGTGTAAAGCGCTAGCTATCAATAAATCATTTTTCTCATCACCCTTAATACCCAAAGCATCAGTTAGTCGGTCCATAATATTCACGACGTTTTTTACATGCTTCATGCCGTGGTTAAATGGTACATTATTAACACGATCAATTTCGGCGTAACCAGCAGCTACAACTTTATCATTTAATATATCTTTATAATTCACGGTTTAATTTTATCATATATAGGGACATCTTGCAGTTCCTGCAAAGCCTGTCCCCAGAGGAAAGAGTGTCTAGTGACGGAGTTTGCGCACAAATTTGCCGATTTCTTGCCTAAATTCAAAACCCACATAACTTAAACCCGCTAAACCTACTACACCCACAGCCATCCAGCCCACAAAAGCTGATTTGTCGGCCGATTCGTTAGTCTCTACACCGTAATCTGCCCCGTTGTTAGCCCGGATTTTACGACATCGATTGGTATCTGGATTACGCTCGTAACCTTCTTTACACGGTGTTAAACCATCGTCTGATTCAATCTTTTTACAACGGTTGGTCAGTGGATTGCGATACTGGCCTTCTTTACACGGCGCTAAAGTAGTAATTAGATTATTGTAAGATTTACAACGATTAGTCTCAGGATTCCTAAACTTGCCTACGCCACAATCCGGCAGCGGCTCATCTTCTTTATTATTTATACAATTACCAGTACTAGGGTTAATAATTTTACCGCTCGGACAAATCGCAAATTCATTCGGCAACCCCGGCGTTACCGTATAAGTGCTAACCCACGTACCATCAACTAAGGCATACGAGGTATTAGTTGGCTGCTTTTTATAATAAACCTCATCGACTGGATCGTAGGCATCAGACGAAGCTAGTATTTGCACCGGGTTACCACCGGTTGATGATGGGCTAGCTGTTAATTTAAGCCCATTGTCTGCTACATAAACCGCTAGATACCCCATGCCAGCTAGCGTTTCATCGCCAAAAGTATAGCTAGACCAACTGTTACCAGATTTAACATGTAACCGACAACCTAGCAATGATACTGGTTCGGCACTGTTATTATAGATTTCGATAAATTGCCGCATAACGTTAGCCCCAATTTCACTGACCAGCAAATTTTCGCACAAGTTCACTGTTGTATCAGGTTCGGGCTCGGTTTGCGAACAAGCATAGCTTTGCCCTAAATTGGGCGTTTCGTAATCACCAAAATCTTCATAATTATTATCGGTATCGCGCATAGTTAGATCTGGGTTTAAACAGCGGCCAAAAATCTGAGTCGCACCATAAACGGCTGGCTTGGTTTCGAATTGCTTGGGTGAGGTGCTGCTACTCTTATAACCAACTAAATCAACTGTAATGCCACTAGCGCTAACTAGCCGCACCGAGCCAGCCTGAGCTAATGACCCACCACTGTAATTGGTTGCAAAACTGTCATCAACTTCGCCTGCTAAATAATCCCCATAAGCCACCGAATAATAACCAAAACCTTCTACCCATAAATCCTCAGTAAAATTGGCTAACACTCGAGTTGGCGTATCGCCGCCATCATGGGTCGAAGTCAAAAACTGCAGCTGCCACCCCTTTAAATTAACCGTTTCGCTGCTAGAATTATAAATTTCGACAAATTCATGCGCGCTATTTAAACTATCACCAACTTGAACTTTACTGATCATGACTAACGGCGTGTCTGATGCCGCATTAACTATGACCGGATCTGACGCCTTAATGTCAGGTACAGAATCGAGCGCTTGATCCTGGTTAATCGCTTCGCCAGCTGGTGGTTCAGGTTCAGCTACAGTTTCGGCTCGCACTAGTTGCCACGGCATCAGATTAAACACCAGCATAATTAAACAAAAAATAAGCCCCAGCTTTTTCATTGGTTAATTTTATCTTAAAGGGGTCTATAAATCAATCTGAATATCTGCATTGGTATGCACAGCCGTCACATCATCTAAATCGTCTAGCGCGTCCATAACTTTTAGCACTTTTTCGGCTGTTTCGCGATCGGTAATCGGCACGGTGGTAGTTGGCACATATTGCAATTCGGCATCTTTAACTTTTAGCCCGGCGTCTAGTAAATTTTTGCGGACTTTCATTAGATCTTTTTGTTCGGTGTAAACAATCATCTCATTATCTTCTTCGACGGCATCTAACGCCCCGGCCTCTAGCACCGTTAGCAATGTATCTTCGCCGCTGCCTTCCACCGTGATCACGCCCTGGCGCTTAAACTGAAACATGACACTACCCGAATCGGCAAACCGGCCGCCATTTTTGGTCAGTGCCATTTTTACCTCTGGCAAAGTCCGGTTTTTATTGTCAGTTGCAACTTCTACAATTATACCCACGCCGCCCGAACCATAGCCTTCGTAAGTTTCTTCGGTTAGCGCGGCGGCGGATTTATCAGCCACCCGGGCAATCGCTCGATCGATATTGCTGTTTGGCATATTAGCCGCTTTGGCTTTTTCGATTGCCAGCGCTAAATTCGAATTCATCGTTGGATCAGTGCCGCTACGAGCCGCAATGGCAATTTGGTTGCCAATTTTAGTAAAAACTGCGCCGCGTTTGGCGTCGTTGACACCCTTTTGGCGCTTAATGGTTGACCATTTGCTATGACCTGACATATTGTTTATTTTAGCAAAACTACTCTATAAAATCCAGTCTAACATTGACAAAACATAAGCAGTATGCTACAATGGTAGCAATCGATGTAGATCGGGGTTGTTTTGTATTGTCAGGTACTTTACAGCTTAATTTAAGAATGCTATACTAACTAGCGACTGTGGCGTTCTCTTACATCTACAAAAGAGGGTAAAAAAATGGCTCGTTTATTAACACTGGCCGAACTGCAATATCAATCTGACAACTTGGGGGAAACTTTTATCAAGAATTGTGCAAGGTCGCTCAAAATATCCGCCGTTGGCCTGCTAATTTTGTTAGCTGGCATAGGAGTGGCTCTACCCACTAAACCTTTAACGCAGCATACTGTTTTTGGCGCGGTTGTTATTATCGTAGCGTATATTTTTATGGCCGTTGCCACTAGCGTTGCCTGGGCATTTGCTAACAATTCAGCCATCAATCAGCGCTTAGATGAGCTTAAAAAGCAAGCCGATGATGCTGAGCTACAAGTTCAGCAAGCAGCCGCTGCCGCCGAAGTCACAAGACAACAAGAGCAAGCCGAGCGCGCTCGTGCGTTATGGAACCTACAGGTCCAAGCCGACGCGGCTCGAGACAGACACCACAGCTGTGCTAGTCCCCACTATACTACGTAGCGGGGACTTTCCTTTTTGTGCTTACGCTTGCTAAAGGCCCCTCCCCTGTGGGAAGATTAAGATATCAGATATTTATAATAAATCGCAATTTTACAATTTGGAAGGAAGTGGTTAATATGCCTACAGCTAGTATCCAGAATCTGATCTTTGCCGCGGATCTAAAAGATCCACACGAATTATTTAGCATAGTGCGTAAACCTGATTTTCCGGCAAACTTGGCGATCAAACTACGCCGGGGATACTTTGAGAGTATGTCAACCAAAGGCAGCAGTATTTCAGCTCTACAATGTAGTGGGCATCAGGTATTTGTAGACGCCAAAATTGGCGGGATACAAGATGAGTGTCTGGAAACAGCCGCGATATACCTGAAAGAAAAGCCATGGATGTTGGATATCTTAGCGGGTGATGCGTCTGATGAGACTCTGCAACGATTTGCCGAAGAATGCCGTAAAGTTGGTACTAACCCATGCGCCGTTACTGTGTTAACCGATATATCAGAAGGAGCCTGCCTTAAGAGATATGGCAGGCCTGCCGTTGATCAAGTGTTGTATTACGCCGAAAAACTGATTAAGTTTGGTGTTACACACATGGTGTGTTCAGCGCATGAAGCGGCAGCAGTACGAGTCAGATTTGGTAGTGCTATCAAAATTGTTACGCCTGCTATTCGCTTGCCTGGCAGCGACCGGAATGACCAAGCCCGGGTAATGACACCACATGACGCCATCGTGGCTGGAGCAGATTTTCTGGTAATTGGTCATGATCTTACAAAAAATGGTACTTATGCCGAAAATTATGCGAAGATTCTGGCCAATATCGAAGGGACGGTGTAATGATGGATTTGCTACAAGTTCTCATGGACAATGGATGCATTATCCAAGGCAGCCACCTAGTATTATCTAGCGGCAATCATAGTAGCGGATACATTAACTTGCGCCTGATTGCCGATAACGGTTACCTGCTTGGAAATATCGGTCACCAACTTTGGCTGCAAATAATCAAAGCCGGTATTCATCGCGACATTTCGCAGCCGTATGGTATCATTGGTCCGCGGACACTTGGCCAGGAATTCGCCTTAGCTACCGCCATACAAGCTGGCTCATTTGCCAGGTTAAAACGGTTATGGTGCGAAATGGACCGTGGTATGGCCAGCTGGCCGAGCAAAATGGACTTCGCAGATTGCGTACCGGGCCAAGAATTCGTGATCGTTGATGACATTTTAACGACTGGGCAAGCGGTTCTAGGCACTAAAAAACTAATCGAGGATTCTGGTGGTATCGTTTCGGCGGTGATAGTAGTCGTCGACCGGTCCAATGATCAAGTAACCGCCGAGACTTTGGGCGTGCAAAAACTCATGTCGCTGGCAAAAGTGGCAATAGAGACATACGAAAATGCTGATTGTCCGCTTTGTGCTCATAGAGTGCCGATGAAAAGACGACCTGGGTACGGCTGGAAGTGGGAAAAAGCAAACCCAGGTTATCCCATGATTGATTAATCCACATATCTGACGTACTTTTTGAAAGAGCCCCTCCGGGGGCTCTCTTCATTTTTATAGGTAACGCGTGCTGCCAAACGGAATTTTCGCCTTCACATAATTATTAGTCGGCAAACTTTCCAGGGCATGGATAGTTCGACTGCCAAAGCGGTTATTAATCTCATCTATGGCGCTAGTAATTTTTTGTTCACGCGCTAACGCATCACCAAATAAACTCAGTTGTTGATCATCTACTTGGCAAATGCCATAGCAAGTTACACCAATTTCACGAATATCAGCCGGCGCACCCATAAATAGTTGCCTGGCAACCTGCCAAATTGCCTGGTTAGTATAAAATGGCAGATTTAACATGGCACACCGATGCCAAAAATACCCACCCCTTCTTTCAAGGCCATTCCTTGAAAGTGGGGCGTGGGTTTTGGCATACACGTACACGCCCCTGGCCTGCCGATTTTTACTGCGCAACTTTTCACCAACTTGCTCGCTTAAGTGAAACAATCGCTGTAAAATTTGTTCACGGGTTAATTTATTACTTTCTAACACATACTGGCGACCGACCGATTTGATATCACTGCCGTAATCGTCAACTTCATAGCCGCGCAACCGCTGATACCACTGTGTGCCGCAGACACTTTTAAATACCACTTGACGTAATGTGGCTTCGCTAGTGTCTAAAAACTGTAGCGGTGTAAAAATCCCAACCGCGTTTAATCGCGCTGCGTTATGCGCCGCAATACCAGTTAAATCAGTCAGTTTAAGGTTTGCTAAAACCTGGCGTAAATTGGCCGATGTTATAACGTCTAGCCCATCGGGTTTATGCAGGCCAGCCGCCGTTTTAGCCAAAAACCGGTTAGTGGCGATACCGATGTTACAGCGCATATAGCAGCCGATTTCGGTTTTCAGCCGTTGCTTGATCTCCAACCCAATCTCTTGCAAGGGTTTGCCTTGCAGAGGGGGAGCTTGGGCAAAATCAATCACGCCTTCGTCGATACTTTTCATGGTGACGTGCGGCGAATAATCATTCATGATGCTAAGCAACCGATGGTACACATAGCGATACTTACTTGGTTCGGCTTCTATGAAAATTATTCCCGGATAAATCCGCAGCGCTTCTAGCCGACGCATACCGACTTTTACGCCCATAGCTTTGGCTTCGTAACTAGCGGTAATAATCGCCGAGTTTTTGCTGGTACGATTACTAATTGCCACCGGTTTACCACGCAGCATTGGCCTGGCCTGTTGTTCACAAGTTGCAAAACACGAATTCAGATCTATATGCATAATTAGCGGCGATGCCTTATGGAGGGGACCAATGATTCCCCTCATAGGTTGTATCTATCCCCTATGAACGTCAAGTACCAAGTTAGTGTTAAGCTATCAAATTCCAGTCGGTAATCGGCCGCGCCATCAGTTACATCAAAAACATGGCGAGTTTTTATGCCATCATTTTTAGGGTGCACCAAACCAATTTCGGTAATCATAATTTCACGACCATTATGACGCTTAAATTTTATCGGTCGGCACGGATTTAAACCTGGCGCAAACACCGTTACGACCATCACTCGCTCATGCAAAATCTCATCATTCATCTTATTCCCCTTTGGCAAAGTTAACAGTTTTGGACGTGATGGATTCGCTAGTTCGGCCTTTGTCCAATCGGCCGTTTTTGGGCGAAATAATAAGATAATCTAAGCCAGGGACCGAAGTATGGCGAGATAATTCTATTGTATCATGCTACAATCTATCCATGAAGCCGTGGCTTAGTAAGCATAAAAACTGGCTGGTTCTGGTGGGCATGGCACTACTGGTCGCCGGGTTAGTGGTTGCCATGTATATAAGCGTTAAATCAATTATCAACGATGTTATTGCTAATGCCGGCAATGAACGCCAACTAGTGGATCTAATCCGCGCTAACGGTATTCGCGGTATTCCAATCATTTTGAGTTTAGAAATCCTGCTAGCCATGTTTACAGTAATTTCGGCTAACCCGGTGCATATTTTAAGTGGTTTAGTTTATGGTATTTTCTTTGGTAGCTTAATTAGCGTTCTGGGGCTCGCCATTGGTAATTTTTTGCTGTTTGTACTATTTAAACAGTTTAACCGAACATTTTCGCACCTTATAAAACCTAAGAAAACTAAGTTCTTGTCGATTCATAATATTCAACACATGGAACACCCCGAATACCTAGCTTTTTTGATTTACTTAATGCCGGGCATCCCGAATTTAGTTGTGCCCTACATGATGGCCAGGACTCATATTAAATTATGGCGCTACATGGTTAGTGTTACCCTAGCGACTGTGCCAGCCGTGCTACTATGTAACTTGATTGGTTATAGCTTGGCTGATGGTAATTTTGTACTGGCAGCTATTATTGCAGCTATAGCGGTGGTTCTTGTGGCCATTGCCTGGTTTAGCCGCAAAAGAATTATGGCTTTTATCCGCGAAAACGAAAAATAGATTCAATTTAACTAACTTTGGTGAATACACGTCGTTTAGCGGATGGCGAACCCATTATCATAAACACAATAACACTCACCACCAGTAGTAAAACTCCTCCGTAACCACAGGCAATAGCAAAACCATAG
Organism: Candidatus Saccharimonadota bacterium; assembly: GCA_009778675.1. Lineage (GTDB taxonomy): Bacteria > Patescibacteriota > Saccharimonadia > Saccharimonadales > Saccharimonadaceae > WRFU01. Next base: position 28,394 of record WRFU01000006.1, on the reverse strand, counting down.
CCCATGATTGACCCCGTAGCGGCAACACCGACCACACTAACTGCGATGGTGTTAAGCAGTGCCGTGCCAATTGAACTGCCCATTTGGCTGGTCGCGCTCGACGCCGACGACACGATACCAACATCTTCGGGTTCGATGCCAATCAGCGAAGTGTGCATTGTTGGTGCGGTACCAAGCCCAGTACCAACGCCTTCTAAAATCTCTGCTAAGATTAAAACCGGCCAGAACCAAGCGCCAGCTTGCAAAAATGCCAGTGTTAGCAGACCCAGCCCGCTAAACACCACATCACCGGTGATTAGCCACACTGGTGCGACTTTACACATTAGTCGTGGCGCTACAAAAGCCGATAGTATAGTGGTAGCTAGCATCAACGGAATTAACGTTAAACCAGTTTCAAACGCTGTGAAACCCTGCACTTTTTGTAGCTGGAACGTTAAGATCAACATTAACCCTAGCGTACCAAAACTATCAAATATCGACGCCAATAATGCCCCGCCGCGCAATCGATCGCGCAGAATTCTAAGCGGTAGTAGTGGATGGATTTTGCGCTGCTGCATAATAATAAAGGTAATTGCCGATATAACGCACGTTGCTATACTGCCCACTACTATCGGCGTGCCCCAACCATTATCTGCAGCGCCGCCCAACCCATAAACCAGAGCAATAATTGAAATAGAAAATATCGCTGCACTGGTTAAATCAATATGAACTTGTTTTTTAGCCGGCACACGAAGTAGTGCTTTTAGCCCAAAACTAATAATAAAAATCGAGATTGGCAGATTAATAAAGAAGCACCAACGCCAACCGAGCGTGCCGATAATCAGACCGCCGAGCGCCATACCAAGTACACTACCCATCGCTAGGGTGGCACCAAATACACCCATGGCTTTGGCTCGCTGTTGCTTTTCGGTGTAAGTTAAAGCTAGCAGCGTTTTGGTCGATGACGTAAGTATCGCACCAAAAGCGCCACCGATAGCTCGCGCCACCACTAACATTGCAAAACTTTGCGACAAGCCACCAACCGCGGAAGCTAACGCGAAACCGATTACCCCCACAATTAACGTGCGTTTAGCACCAAACCGATCAGCCAACCGGCCGCCTAACAGCAATAATCCAGCGTAAGCCAATGTGTAGGCCGTAATAATCCACTGCCGATCAACCGCCGAAATTTTAAGCGACATTTGCAGCACTGGCAGTGCCACAATCATAATCGTGTTATCAAACACCGCCATTAAGTGTGCCAGAGTAATAACGGCTAACGGCATAAAACTTCGCTTAGCCCGACTCTTATTAGTACTTGTTATTTTCATATTCTTTCCTTTTTTATAGGATACACCATGTATCTTGTTTGTAGTATAACGCACGTTTTGATAGAATACAATATGTATCTAAATAGTTTTAATATTAAGGATAAATATAATGCGAGCTCTAACTAAATCAGCCCAAAAAGCGCGGGCGATACGTGAAACTAGACGTCGCGGCGAGGTGCTTGAAGATGCTCTGCTTCAAGCGGCCAGCGAAGAATTAATGACAGTTGGCTATAGCCATCTCAGTTTTAAAGGTGTCGCTGCCCGGGCACACACTAGTCGTAGTGTATTAGCTCGCCGTTGGGACAACCGCGTCGAAATGGTGCTAGCGATTTTGCGAAAAAACGGCTCAGTCTTTGCTGACAAACCAGCCGATACCGGCAGTTTGCGTGGCGATATGTTGGTGTTGTTACAACGCTACGCCCAGCGACTCGACGATATTGGCATTGACGTGGCACTGGGGATTATGAATGATTGTTTGTCTGGCGCGGCCGCCTCGTTTGACCTACAAGAAAACATGCGCGCAGCGAATTTAACGCACACCAAAATTATCATCGCACGGGCGGTCAAACGCGGCGAAGCGCATGCAAACATTCCCGAATCAGTGCTAGCCCTGCCAATTGAACTAGTTCGCGCTCAACTAATGATCAGCGGTAAATCTGTTGATACAGCGTACTTAGCAGAATTGCTTGATAACATTTTTCTGCCGCTTGCCATAAAAGAGAACTAGTAAAAATGGATCACTACGAAACCACTTCAAAAAAATCCTACGATAAACGCGCGGCCGGCTATGATAGCGATCGCACCGGCAAATTCACACAAAATTACAAAGAACTACTACTCGAAGTTATTGGTAAAACCTATAATATAAAACCGGGTGATAAAGTGTTAGACGTGGCCTGCGGCACGGGCACACTGCTCAAAATGTTGGGCGATCGTTACAAAATTGATGGCTACGGCGTAGATATTTCAAATAATATGGTTAAGGTAGCTCAGCAGAAAAATCCTAGTTTTCATTTTACAGTTGCCACGGCATCAGATCTTTCAATCGCCAAGGATAATTCCATCAGTCTTATAACAGTTAGCTCCGCTTATCATCATTTTCCTGACACTGGTAAATTCCTGCGAGAAGCCTACCATGTGCTAAAACCCGGCGGGGCTATTTTTATTGCCGAACCTTACCTACCAACGCTACTGCGGCCACTAATTTTGTTTATCTTAACTCATTTTTCAACTAGTGGTGACAAAATGATTTATACTCCCCAGCAAATTAATGCCGCTTTTAGGAAAAACGGGTTGCAACCGCAGCCGACAACTATCAAAAATCATATCCAGATATGTCATGCTGTTAAATAACAGATATGTTATAATTATTCCGATGCGGCACCGTAGCTCAGTTGGTTAGAGCGCAGGACTCATAAGCCTGAGGTCGCAAGTTCAAACCTTGCCGGTGCTACCATTATTAGTTTGTATGAAACTTAATTTAAAAAAGTTCATCCGTATTGTCAAAACTGTCCTGGTGGCAGTTTTAGCGTTTGCTATTATTAGCCAGTGGCATAGCGGCAATTTTAGCCGCTTGTATGTGGCTATTGTCACCCTGCCAGCCATTTTTTTATTCGACATTTTACGGATCAAAAAAGCCGAACAGTTAGAAATCGCCTACCTAGCATTTTTAACACTTGGGGCAATTTTGGGCTCGGTTTTTGGTTGGTACGCTGACTTTGACGGGTTGGATAAAGTTGTGCACTTTGTTTCGGGTATAGTTTGTGTCTATTTTGGCTTATTTATTATTAAACGTTTGGGCATAAAAAGTAAAAGCCCGCTGGGGATCATCTTATTTTTAATTGGTCTGACGGCTTTAATCGCTGTGTCCTGGGAAGCTTGCGAGTACTTTTCTAATTTTATAACCCACGGTGACCCCCAAAATGTTCAGTATTCAGGTGTTGATGACACCATGTGGGATATGATGTTTGCGGTGCTGGGTGCTAGTTTAACCACGCTATATTTATGGCGCACTAAAAAATTACAGTAAATAATTGCCTACCCCATAATGTTTATGGTAAAATAAACTGGTAAATAGGGCAAAAATACAAACATGGGATTTTCGATTGATTTTGGCATTATCGTCTTAGCGGCTTTAATCCATGCTAGTCTACAATTAAGTGTTGGCTGTTTGTTATTGCTACACCGGCAAGGTTTAATGGCTAAGTTACTACACAAAAATTCAAAAGATCTAGCCGGTAGTTTTGTATCAGGTGTAGGATTATTAATTATGCTGGCTATTATGGCTACGGGTTTTGTTATCTTAAACCTAAGCGGTCATAGCTTACCGGCTGGTTTTTGGTGTGTATTAATTGGCATGTTGGCGGGGTTAGCACTGGCAACTTGGTTGCTTTATTACAAAAAGGCCGGCACCACGCTATGGATTCCGCGTACTTTTAGTGATTTTTTGGCCAAACGTATTAAAAAAACTGATTCAACCACCGAAGCTTTTGGTCTAGGCATGGTGAGTGTGGTTGGCGAAGCGCCATTTGCTTTTGTTTTAGTATTAGTGGCGGCTAGCGCCATGGTATCGTTAGATTCTACTTGGCAGCTACTGGCCGTTGGTGTTTACACACTAATCGCTATTTCACCACTGGTAGTAACCTGCCTAGCCATCAAAAAACAGGGCAGTGTGTCGGGCATTCAAAAGTGGCGCATGAGCAATAAAACTTTCCTAAAACTGATTGGTGGTTGTGGCTTTTTAGTGCTAGCCGCAGTGTTAATAGTATTTAAACTAATGCCAATTTTAGGAGTAATATGAATAGCACTATAATCACCAAAGCTTTTTCGGCCGAAAAGTTAAAAAATAATATATTATTGGTAGCCGCGCAGTATAAAGTGCCGGCTGGTCAAGCAGAAGACCTGGCTTGTGCTGTGGTGCACGATGTCGAGGCATGGTTGCACAATCGTAAATCTGCCACGACCGATGACATTCGGCGTGTCGCAACCCAAACTTTAACCAAGTTACACCCTAAACTGGCAGAATTTTATAAAACAGCAAACAAAATTATTTAAAGGAGGCTAAATTGGCAAAAATCAAGTTCGACTATGACCTTATCATCATCGGCAGTGGTCCAGCCGGCTATCCAGCGGCTATAGCCGTGGCAGGTGCGGGTCTAAATGTAGCTATTATAGAAGAAGGTGCTTTTGGTGGTGAGGCCGCCAACTATTACGACGTCCCAGTTAGCGCACTAGCCCATGCTGCTACCACTTACGATAGCGCAAAAAAAGGTGCGCGGTTTGGTATTAGTTCTAACACTTTGCGTTTTAACTTCCCAGCTATTTTAAATTACCAGCAGGACGTTACCAAGCAAGTAGCTACCGGACAAAATAAGCAATTATTAGAAAAACTGGGCATTAAAATATTCCATGCCCAGGGTCACTTTTTAAGTCCACATCTGGTATCGGCTGGCCGCAGACAATTAACGGCTAAAAACTTTTTGATCGCCACTGGCTCGCACCCACTGGTGCCAGATATTAAAAACCTAGAAAGTATCGGCTATTTAACACCACGCGAACTAGTTAATTTACGCCGCCTGCCAAAAAGCATCTTTGTAGTTGGTGGTGGGGCAACTGGTGTAGAGATAGCCCAAATTTTCGCCAGTTTTGGTAGCAAGGTTATAATTGCCGAAACTAGCGCTAATTTACTGCCCCGCGAGGAACCTGAAGCTGGTCAGTTGTTGGGTAAGATATTTGACGATCAGTATGGCATTACAGTTTTAACCAAGTCCGAAGTAGTGGCTATAGATAGCAAAAATGGCCAAAAACAGATCATTTTCAAGCGTGGTGGCGAAGAAAAATCCGTTACAGCCGATGAAATCGTTATTACTACCGGGCAACAACCAAATATCGATCTTGGTTTAGGTAACGCTGGTGTTCGATTCAATTCGGATGGGATAGAAGTTAATGAATTCCTTCAAACTTCGATGCGTCATATTTATGCAGCTGGCGATTGCATTGGCGGTAAAATTTCTACCACCAAAGCTCAATTTGAAAGCCAAACTGTATCGCACAACATTTTGTATCGCACTCGGCAAGAAGTTCATTACAACGGTTTACCCTATTTTACTTATACTTACCCCCAAATTGCATCGGTTGGTTTGACCGAAAGCGAGGCCAAGGCACAAGGGATATCGATCCAAACAGCTTTAAGCCCGCTAAGCCTGACTATGCGTAGCCACGTTGATGATTTTAAAGACGGCTTAGTTAAAATAGTCGCCAATCGTCGTGGTAAGCTGTTGGGTGCTTGTGTCATGTCGCCCGAAGCAGGCAGTATGATTCACGAGTTAGCCTTAGCTAACAGATATGATCTACTGGCCAGCGATTTAGCCGAAGCCCCCCACGCCCACCTAAGCTGGAACGAAGCCATCCGCCAAGCGGCCAGTAAAATCGAATAGAACTTAACTACTTCTTTCAGCTAAATATTCTTTACGTAATAAGTCTGCTTTATCTAGCATCGCTTGCTTGTCTTCAATGTACGGCTCATAATCTGAGCCTTCAATCACTTGGTCAATTTCTACTGGTTCTGGGCGAACAAAGCTTTGTGTTATTATTTGATGCAATTCACCATTGTCATCTAGCGCCCAGCCGTACGCATCATCCTGCACACCAAAATCAACTGCCTCCCAATTACGTACTAAATCTAATTCATCTGGTGTTAAATACCAAATTGTGCCATAAGCAATACCCAGAGGATTCGGTCGTGAAACAAACATCGGAAAGTCAGCATACCAATTATTAGTTATTAACTCTCGTGGCGTTTTAGGTGCAGGCGAGGTAGGCGGGATCAATGTACGCATATGTTTAGCCTTTTGTATGCAGATCTCATAACCAATCAATCGGCCAGGTACACCTTTGATGCCATCACGTCCCACTATATGCTGCATCATTGCTAAATCTTTATTGGTACCAAAACCAAAATATTTAATTATGGCTTTTTTATCTGACATATTATTCTCCTTCTTGTTTAGCTAAATAATCAGCCGCTTCCGATACCGTTTTAAACCTGGGTGCTCCTTTTGCTTCCCAAGTTAAAATTTGTGCGATGTGGCTCTTAACTTGGTCTAGCTTGTCCGATTTGGCACCGCCTAAACGTGCGTATTCAGCTGGGTCAGATTCACGGTGCTTAATTTGTGCAACATGCTGTTCCCAGTCGGGTATGACAATCGCATCTGGCACGATACCGTTATCTGAAGCACCAATCAGCCACAGGCCAAGCCCCTTAGCTTGTTTTGTCACTTCATCACAACGCTGGTCAAGCTCCGCTATATCGTACTCATTTAACCCGTCACCCAATTTTCGCCACCATTCAGTAGTTTTTGGTGGCAAAGCACCTGATGTATACCATAACTTATCGGCATCAAGCCAATCTATTTTACCATCTTTGTTTGGAATCTGATTTTCTTCAAACGTAGTTTTACCCACGCCAGATGGCCCTAAGATAAATCGGCCGTGTTTATGTTGTTTTAGACCATTAATAAGCTCACGTAATGCCTCATATTTATAACTATCATTTGCCAGCATCTCAGCTAAATTAATTTCATCGATCGGGATTAGTTGCTCCATAACTTCTATATTATTCGCCTTTTCCATGCCACCATCATACTACTTGGTAGTAGGCATTTCAAAACTATAAGCTTTACCATGTATCTTAGTTGTAGCCTGGCCATCAGCCGTTACATTGATGGCAATACCACTGTTGTGTTTCATAGGTTGAAAATCGTCAAAACCAACGCCAGTGACTTTTTCTTTAATAAACGGGCTAATATTATCATACTGACCCACCACCCAAACTACCAACCGAGCACTAGGTTCATCGTCAAATACATACTGCATGCTATTGTTTATCATAGCCAGTTGCCACTGCATGCGATCAGCAATATCAATCGGGCCTTCGGCTTTCATGGCTTCACGTTCCTTGGCATAGGTATCATCTTCGTACGAAGACCAGAATTCTTGGCTCCAGTTACGATTTGGATTATCTTTTGTGTTTTCACGGGCTTTTTGAATCATAAAATCAACAAAATCTGGCGATTCAGTCAAAATACGTAGGTCTTTTAGACCTTCAGGCTGAAAAATAGTTTCCTGTTGATCACCACTAGTCGTACCATCCGTCCAATTTAAAATATTAGTTTCTGGGGCTCCATGTTCCACTAGTGCTGAACCAATGCCTTGTATCTCACTAGCCGCACCTAGTACCGCCCGTCTATTCTTGCCGGGCTCTTTTCCTGGTTCAGTTAGCGGTGATGGGCTAGCGAATACTAGCACTTTGACTTTATCGCGTTCATCTGGCGTCAGCTTCTCTAGAGCTTTTGAAAAATAATCATAGGCTAACTGGCGAGCTTGTTCAGCCGCACCTTCGTCTAACGTGCCATAATTTTCATTCTTTAAATCACGGTTTTGATGATCGCTGGGATTACGCAACAACACAAACTGCGTTTCGCCAGCTGGTGGCATTTGAGCATCGTGCAAAAGCTCTTCGCTAGTTATTGGTAGCTTTTCAGCTGTGCCAGTTGTAGCAATAGTAGGTGTTTGGTGTTCTGGATTATTTATTCTTGGCATCATTCATTACCTTATTCTTAAATTGTAGCAAAAGATATGCATTCTGTCAAGTATCGGTCAAGATTACGGAAATAAACAGGCCACCGAAGTGGTCTGTTTATCTTGGTAGCGGGGGTTGGATTTGAACCAACGACCTCTTGGTTATGAGCCAAGCGAGCTACCGGGCTGCTCTACCCCGCGATAGCGTCAAGATCTTTAGTATATTATCACACCTCTGTTATTTTTGCAAGCTATTTTGGTTAGCGCCGAACAGAAAATTGATCCACTGCACAAAATTGCTTTTTTTACGTTCAACCGTACTAGTAGATGGGGCAATTTCGGACTCGTTGGTTGTGGTATCGGTGCTAGTTGGCGTAATCAACATGTGTTCACCAGGCCAGGCCAAGCCTAGCTTTTCACGAGCAGCCAGTTCTTGGTATTCATTGGTTTTGTAATAGTTGCGCTCGTATTCTAATGTGGCGGTTTCTAGCTGCAAAACGGTTAACTGACGTTTTTTATCATCAACTCGTTTTTGTAGTTCATAATTACGTTGCATAGTGGAAATCGACGACCATACCCAATTAAAAGCAATCAGTAAAGCTACTAGTGTAACAACGTTGTTAATCGTTAACCAATCATGTTTTAACCGATACTTTATTTTGCGAATGTTTGTTTTTAGGTTCATGTTATATTCATTATATCACTTGGCCTGTTATACTAGTACTTGGTGCGGGGATGTAGCTCAGGGGTTAGAGCAGCCGGCTCATAACCGGTTGGTCGTTGGTTCGATCCCAACCATCCCCACCAAAACTAAAAACGACGCTTTAGAGCGCCGTTTTCCATTTATTAACCTAATCGTTGTCATGCCCAGGGGCAAATTCACCAGCTGCTCGCATTGGGCCATCAGAATAAGGCAGGCTAGCCGCATCAGTAACGGCGATACCAAGTTTCTGTCCTGTCTCTTCACGACTATAAGTTATACGTTCAACACGAGTTGGGGCATGATCGCTACCCTCTGCTTCATCTCTAGAAACAGAATATTGTTCATACCATTGCCTTGCTAATTTCTCATCTTTAGCCTTGCCAAAAGCATGCACTAATATGTGGCCGATTATGGCATCAATGGGAAGATTATCTTTAGGCGCTACACCATCGGCGGTTTCGTCCAGTCGTTGGATTACTTCATCTACAGTTTCAACTAAATCCGGCGATTCAAGATCCTGCTTTAACTGGTCTAGTCTTGCTACATCTATCGTGTGTTCAATAGTTGAGCCCTCGCCAGAAGTTATTATCTTATAAGCGTCAAAGTGGCCGGTTTCGCCATTAGTGTTTTCTTGGCTCATACTTCCATTGTAGCACAGATGATGACAAAAGTCAATACGCACCCCATAAAATGGCCTAAAAAACCCGCCCTAGTCGCCTAGAGCGGATTCTCTTTTGGCACCTATTTGTTTGGGTTTAGTATAATCCCAAAACGCTTATGGTGCAACTATGAAACTATTTCTTTTTAGAAACAGTTAGGAAACCGTTGCGCGGGTTTTCCTTAACTACGCTACCGGCTGGTAGATCAGTTGGGATACCCTTTGCATTCTTCGCTACTTTAGCAAAGAAGTAGATTGTTTGTGGTTTGCCACCACGCAAAACTACATCTTGTTTATGCAGGTAGTATTTAACACCCTTTGAGTTTGTATGCTCGTAAGCCATGTTTTCTTCCTCCGTTAATACCTTACACTATTAGGGTAGCCCCTGGGGTAACAGATGTCAATAGATTTTTAGTCTTTTGGCTGACGTAACAGTAGTAGCCTAAGGAGAAGATAGATGGTAATTCTTACAACAATCACTACCATGATCAGCAAACAAATCAGCACAGCTAAGCCCGCTAGCGATGGCGTCCACAGGGGTGAAGCAAAACTTAACTTATACAGGGCGACATTAGGTAGCTTGGCCTTCAGACTTATACCCTCGTTACTGGGGTGATTTTCTAGCTCACGCACAAAACAGTTAAAGTATGGCGCCGAATAGCCCCAGCCGTATCGTTTAGCTTGGGCATCACAGACATCGGCCGCCTGCCTATTGGCATTAACGTTGGAATTGGCAAGTTTTGATGCTTGATCGATGGCAGCCTTGGCGTCGCGTTCATACTGATATTGCAGGCTGACCGATGCATCAGCGTTCATGGTCGAAAAAACATAATTCCTTAAATCAGTTAGACGATCTTCGAGCTGTTGCTTATTGCCGGCTTTATCGGCCGCTATAACAGCATCGCGACGCTTGATCATACCCACATTATTTAAACGTAACAGTGTGGCAGTTACGAATAACATTAATACTAAAATTAATACCAACTTCCATGTTGATAGCAGCTTAACATGTTTTAGGCCCTGTTTTAGCTTGGGTTTGCCCACCTTTCACCTCTTTCTCTCTCAATAGTATAGCATTTAACCCTAGGCAGGTCATCATGTTACAATGGTCAATGATGAATATTTTCTTTTCAGGCATTAATGGTACTGGCATCGGCCCGTTGGCGCTGTTAGCGAACGACGCTGGTTTTAAGGTGTTTGGCTCTGATACTACGCGCGGCGCTGTTTATGATGATTTAACCGCCCGCGGTATTGATTTTGATATTGGGGCACAAGACGGTGCGTTTTTGCAACAAGTTTACAATGAGCATGGTGTTGATTGGTTCGTTTATACCTCAGCCCTAACAGATGATCACCCCGAACTAGTATTGGCGCGTAAATTAGGTATAAAAACTAGTAAACGCGACGATTTGATTAACCTGATTATCAAAGAAAAGGGGCTAAAACTAGTGGCAATTGCCGGCACGCATGGCAAAACTACCGTGACTGCTATGCTGATTTGGGCGTTTAAACAGTTAAATCTACCCCTTAGTTATTTAGTTGGCACCACTTTGTCGTTTGCACCTAGTGGCCAGCTAGACCAAAATGGGCGCTATTTTGTTTATGAGTGCGACGAATATGATCGTAATTTTTTGAAGTTTAAGCCCGATTTGGCGCTAATTACCAACGTTTCGTTTGATCACCCTAATATTTACCCCACTAAAGCCGATTACGATGAAGCTTTTGATCAATTCATGCACCAAAGTTTAGCGGTGATTAAAAGTCGTTCTAGCGCCTTAAGGGGTCTAAATCTACCGGGCAAACATAATCGTATTAACGCCACCCTGGTGATAGACGCGCTAATTAAGCTAGGGATAGAAACCGACCAAGCCAAATTAGTTAGTATTTTAAATGATTTCCCTGGCGCTAGCCGGCGGTTTGAAAAATTAGCCAACAATTTATACACCGATTACGCCCATCATCCCGAAGAAGTGGCTAACACCGTGGCCATGGCACGTGAACTATCAGATAAAGTAGCTATTATCTACCAACCACATCAAAATACGCGCCAACATCAGGTTAAAGACGGTTACAGCCGGGCTTTTACTGGCGCTAGCCGCGTGTTTTGGCTGCCAACTTATTTAACGCGTGAAGACCCTAACTTACCGGTGTTAACGCCGCAAGATCTAATTGCTAACCTGGCTGACCCGTCAATCGCCCAGCCCGCCAACCTAGATGAAAAGCTAGTTCAAGATATTAAACAGCTACTAAAAGATGGCTATTTGGTGGTTTTGATGTCAGCTGGCTCAGCGGATAGTTGGCTGCGCCAGAATTTCAACCATGACAAATAGTCTAGTTTTGCCTAGATACCCGCTTTTTTATGATTAGAACAATACCAACCACTGGCAAGGTGCTGGCCAAAATCGCTGTGGTTGTAAAAATCGGCATTGCAGCAGTGCCAGTATTTGGGATACCAGGCACAATTTTTGCTAGCGACACAGCTGTCCAACTAGCGCAAAGCTGTGTGTCATCAGCAATCGGCGTGGTAAAGTCATATTCGGCCTGGGTGGGATCGCTGCAAATATACCAATGATCAAAAGTATAACCGGCACGGGTTGGGTCAATCGGTCTGCTAGCCGGTGTGTTATATTCAATAGTTTGAGTCGGCACACTGCTGCCACCATTGCTATTAAAGGTAATTGTCATAGGTGTTGACTCTGTTAACATTATTGGTGTTGGCTCGTAAAAATAATAGGCCGCTACTATGCTGCCACTACTAATTGTTGGGAAGTCTAAAGTCGCACTAGTGGCCAAGACTTGCGATGTTGTGCCGTTATTAACAATACCGACATCACTTGCAATAGTGTTCAATTGATCCGAATCAGTTATTAAGCTATAGCTATCCACATCGGCCGGCACTACATTGGCGCTAGTACTACCCGTGTAACCACTTGGTGCATCAGCAGCTGCGTAGCCATGCTGATGAGTCGGACTAGCGATCGGATTGCCAGCCGTATCTAAATAGTGTGTGACGATTTGCGATGAACCTTCGGCCGTATTGCTGACAGCCTGGCTATTGTAAGTGACAGTTGTTGAACCGCAGGTGGATAATAAATTATTCGTAAAACTAAATGTCGCAGTATTCACGACGTCTGGGTCATAGAAACTTATCCCAAAAGTGGTATAAAATCGCATAGCAGCTAGATTCATATTAACAGCCTGCTGCGTCAAATTTGCCAGAATTTGGTTGTTAGCGGTAGTATTAGGCATTGTTGCCGCTACATTTGTGTTAGGATATGCTACCGCGGTATCACCAATTATTTTGCCGTAATTAACAGCTAGCGTATAGCTGTCATTGGAATTCTTAACAATACCGTATGCGCCCTTACCACTAGTAGCCAGTGCAGTATAAACAGCACTGGTGCTTAGATCAGGTGCGATGGTAACTTGATTAAATGAAAAGTATGGCGGCACCCCAACAGCAAAACCACTGCTAAGCTGCGTACCAGATGGCATCATGTCATAAACCATAGTTGGAGTATTCCCACCGGTAATATTTCGGATTTGATTATTGGCGTTTAGTGTCATAACAACGATATAGTCGGTACTGGCCAAATTAGCATAAAGCGTTTGGATATTTTGGCCAGCCAGCAAGTTATTATAGATCTGGGTCGTAAGAGTCAAGGGTCTTATAGATACATTGCCGATCCCATTAGCCGATAGGCCAGTATTAAGGCAAAGATTATTTTCAAGTGATGATGTTTTGGCGCTATTAGGAAAAGTTACTGTTTGGCCCTGAAAGCCATCGATCCAGACTGACGAGTAGAGCGCTTGCCAGTTAGCCGCAATATACGAAACGCTTGCCTGAGACGAGGCTAGATTAAATGAAAAGCTATTGCCAATGGGGGCAGCTGTTTTAGTTAGAATAATATTCTGGTCACTAGTACTAACATTAAACTGCGTGATACCAGCAGTGTCATTTAAATTAGGGTTGTAGTTTAAAGTCGACATCCGATAGGTCGAATTTGGGTCATAATCTATAGTGATAATAATTTGATCACCAGGTTGCAATGCGGATAATGTGCTAGAGTTAATCGCGCCGCTAATATCGTAAGTGAATACCATCGTACTAGCAAATCCGACCCCAGTTGTACTATTTAACACCGTACCGGCACTATTTTTAACTTGGAACGAAGTTATAGCGCCAACATCTGAGAAATTGTAGCTAGCAGCAAAAACATGTTTGACCGCAAACCACGAGCCACCTGTTACCGCCACAATGGCACAAAAAATCAATACAAATTTTACTACCGGTTTTTGGCCCATTCTTAACCCAATACGCACAATCAAATCCCCCTCACGATTTATTTATATTTATCACTCTTATTGTCGAGGATACCTAGGTTCTAAACAAAATGCAAGTGCTTTGACAGTCTACAATAAAATAAAACTAACCTCGGTTACTCTAAACGCAAAACCAACCCCGGTGCCTGGGGTTGGTTTTAGAATTATTTAGTCACGTTCTAGTAAACTAGCACGTGAGCAGGTTTAATGCTCAATATAGGTTTGCCACTGAGCAGGCACCACGTCCACTGCGATCTTTTTGCTCCGTGACGGAGCAAAACTGACTGCTATTGGCATGGTTTCTCCCTTTAAACACACAGCTCTTGTGTCGGTAAGGCTCGTAAGCCCTACCGGTGTACAAAAGCCAAAGAACAGTATAACAAGCCAGGTAAAAAGAGTCAAGACTAACTACCCCTACTTGGGCGTCGATATGCTTATGTTAACACATAAACTACCTCTGTAGCAATAGTTTACGCTAGTTCGTTGTATATATTACAACGAATCTAGGTATTTTTGGTAGGTAATGGCGCCACAGATATGCTAAAAGGTATTGGTACAGGTCAAGTTTTCTAGATGAGCAAAAAGAAAACTGAAAAAATGCTTGTATTTTTATTAAGTATAGGTACAATACTTATTAAGTAGAGTAAAAATAAAAAATAAATTGCGAGAGAAGCATAAAATACCATTTTGCGTATCTCTAAAAAAATAAACATTTTTACTATTTGGGTTGCTAGTGTAGTTTTTATACCAACGGTTATTGCAATCGCGCACTTTTTGTTGTTGCCACCAGCTGCCGATGCTATCATGGCAGCCGATCCATCAACTATCACTGCCTGCGCGGATAACCCGGAATGTTTTGCGTTTACGATTGACACTCGCATGACTAATACGCTTGATACCGATCCGACACATTATGATAGTACAGCTACCACGTTCTCGATACCAACGAGCGGTTACGTTGGTTATAATGGCATAACAGTTCCTACTTGGGCTTACAGCTGGATCATCGACTGGGGTGATGGTTCTGCACCGCAAACTTGTACTGGTCTTGGCGTTGAATCTGGTAATAATTTAATTTGTAGTAGTAACACCAGTACTATCACTAGTGGTATCCCTCATACCTATGTCACAGCGGGTCAATATCAAATCACCATTCGGCCTAGTACTGCTACAACCGGCTGGTTTAATGCCTTCGGATTTACCAATAATAATTCTGATGCTAATACTTCTGCTAATAAGTACATGTTTAAATCTATTGATACACCATTTACTAACTTAATGCGTACCCAAGGTGCTGCCTACCGTTTCGCCTTTATATTCTATGGTGCTTATAACGGCACTGAAATCCCGGCTAACTTATTTGCTAACGTTTTAACCACTGGTAGCACTAATTTTAGCTATATGTTTCATAGAACTTTTTCTTCCTATGCCCGTAACTCCACCACTGCCACCATCCCAGCCGGCCTGTTTGACTCTATCGATACCAGCCAGGGCACAAGTTTTGACTCCATGTTCAGCACCGCTTTCTATTACTATGCCTATAACTCCGCAGCCGCTACAATCCCAGCCGGTCTGTTCGACTCTATCGATACCAGCCAGGGCACAAGTTTTGACTCCATGTTCTACTCCACTTTCTATGACTATGCCCACAACTCTACCACCGCCACTATCCCAGCTAGCCTGTTCGATCATCTAGATACCAGCCAGGGCACAAGTTTTGACTCTATGTTCTACGACACTTTCAATTACTATGCCTATAACTCCGCAGCCGCTACAATCCCAGCCGGTCTGTTCGACCACCTAAATACCAGTAAGGGAACAAATTTTTACTGCATGTTCTACGACACTTTCAATTACTATGCCTATAACTCCGCAGCCGCTACAATCCCAGCCGGATTATTTGATAGCCTAGGCACTAGCCACGGGACTAATTTTGGTGGTATGTTTGATGGCACTTTTTATTACTATGCCTTTTACTCCACTGTCGCTACCATCCCAACTGGTCTGTTCGACCACCTAAATACCAGCCAGGGCACAAGTTTTGACTCCATGTTCTACTACACTTTCAATGGCTATGCCTACAACTCCACAGCTGGCACTATCCCAACCGGATTATTCTCTGGCATAAACACCAGTAAGGGGACTATTTTTAGCACCATGTTCTACTTCACTTTCTCTTCTTATGCTCGCCGTACTGCTACTTTCAAGGTCGGTGGTGCAGCTGTTGGCACGGTAGCAACTTTTGCTGGGCCTTATTCCACCAAGATCAGCTCTACTGGCACACCAAACATTTATCCCACAGTTAACGCTACCACCGCCAGTCAAGTCGTCCCAACCTATGATGCCACTGATCGTTCTATCGATGCTCCCACTGGCACCTACGCTAACTACAGCTGGTACACTACAGACGGTACGTCTTGCAGTGTAGCTAATCCTACACCTGACTGTGGCGAGCAAGATAGCACCACCTTGGTGTCTTTCCCCACTCAGCCTTGGACGCCAACCACTAGCACCGAGCAGGGTAATGTTACATTCTATGGTGTTGCCCCTACTTACTTAACTCTGGCTGCTGCTTCGGATGTCACAATTAACTTAAACCCGGCCTCTAACCCGATGGGTAGTACTACCAATAACCTGACGGTTACGACTAATGACGCAAATGGTTACAACTTATCTATTGCTATGCAAGGTACAGATAACCGACTCAGTGACGGTAATGGCCACTACCTAAACCCAATCACTGGTAGTTTAACCAACCCAGCGGCTTTTGACGCCACCAACATTAACACTTGGGGTTTTGCCATGAACAGTACTGATGCTATTGCTGGCAATGGTTTTGATACTAGCTACACTGCACCAGTGCCTGGCCTGACTGCTAAGTTTGCCGCTGTACCTATACAGACTGCACCACTCATCATTCGTCAGACTTCAACTGCTACTGAACTAGATGACAACTTTAATATCTATTTTGGTGCTAGGGCAGACCTAGCTGCACCAGCTGGTGTGTATAGTGGGGTTGTGGTATATACGGCTATTTGTGGATATTAGGGGGGATACTTATTCGCCCTTAAACAAGCCTTCTTGTTTGTGGCCGTCGTATATAAATGTTGGGATTCGTTTGGCGCGAATTTTGTTATCCACAATATTACGATTGGCAGCTAACTCGTCTTTCACTTTTTGTGACTTGGTAGCGATAGTGATTATGTTCACTTGATCTGATGAAAAACCAAAATCCTTTAGCCAATTTTGCAGTATAGTTTCGGCCTGAGTAGCCGAGTACGAATTGTTAAAAGCCGTCTGGTACGGAATGTTTTGGGCGTTTTTATCAATAAAGATTTTATCAAGTATCTGCCAATCGGTAGCCCGACCGTTATTTTGTAGCTTGGCATCACGAATGGCTTGCAAGTAAGTTACTATCAGATAAGAATTCTTAAATTTAAAGCCCGATTCACTTTTTATTGGGTACGCGATATAGGTTAGGTTGTGCGTGTTAATAAAGTGAGACCGTTTGTAGCTAAGGTAGGATCGCTGGCAGATTATGCAGCCTGGATCTAGGATTTCGAGCGCCATCGGCTTAGATTTATCATATTTAGCGTAAAAAGTCGGGTTGTTCGGCAAATAATCGTTGGCATCCCAGTGCTTGATGCGGTTTGGCAAGCCGGCGATAACTTCGCCAAAATCGCTGAACCAGTAACCGATCGAAGCAATTGGCGACTGCCAGAAAGTCGGCCGAGCCTCGTCGATCGAACAAGCTTCGGCGGTATTTAATGAGCAAGATGATGGCGCCGCGATATCGCAAGTGCCATAAACATATAGGCTTAAACCACTACGCACCACCACCAATAAACTCCAGATGGTAATTATAACGATTAGTACTGAGGTGACTTCGATTGCTGTGCTTAGTGGTTTGACCATTTTAGGGTGTTTAATAATCACCTTTTTTAATAAACTATGTTTGACATCGTCCTTAAAGTTGCTGTCACATTTGCGCAACGTTGCCCGTCGGGCAACACAATACCAAGCTTTTTTTAACGACTGCCAGATTCGATCGGCGACCGGTTTGTTGAACAACCGCACGATTGGCAAACTAAGTGACATAAAGGCTAAGATTATAAAGGCCGCAATACAAACCACTAGCTCTTCCCTCCGTCATCCTGAACTCGTTTCAGGATCTTATGGTTAGATGCTGAAATAAGTTCAGCATGACACAGATGCAACACTACTGTAATACCCCTTCCAAAGCCGCCTTTACTTTGTCGACATCGGCCTGGGTATTATGCAGACCCAGCGACAAACGCACCAAGGCTGGGTAATGTTGAACATGGCTTAAATAATAATGACAGCAAAAATAACCACTGCGTGCCATAATACCAACTTCGCTTAAACCTTCAGCTAACAGGTGTGAATCAGTTTTTTTATGGTAAAAAGATATCACCGGTGTAGATTCTTGGTTCAACACCACCGTATTTGGTCGTGCTTTTAGCCAGTCATATAGTTGCTGGCTTAAGTTATCTATCTGGTTATCTTTGTGGTTAGCTATAAGCCAATCAACAGCCGCGCCTAGTGCAATAATTTCACCCCAAGCTTGTAAGCCAGATTCAAACACAGTGTGAATGTGCGCGGGGTTATGGTACGACAACTGGTAACTATCCCTATTTACATCATCAACCATGCCACCACCCAAAAACGTCAAGTCTAGTTTGGCTGGCAAATCTTTTTTAACCACCATAACACCTAACGACGGCGCATACATTTTATGAGCCGAAGAACAGATCGCATCGGCCGGAACATTAGCTAGCCAATCATAGTAGTGGCCAACGGCTTGGGCAGCGTCAAGTATCACCAAACCACCCTGTTGGTGCACTTTAGCTACCAAATCACGGACGTTTTGTAACCGTCTGCCATCAATGTTTGACACCACGTTGACTACTACCAAAGCAGCGCTGAAATCATGGTTTAAATCAATTGAACCATCGGCATTTCTAGTAATAACTTCGCGTGGCAAATGGTACTTTTTGGCAAAAGCCATGGTTGGCAAAAATACCGAGTTATGCTCGATATCGGTGGTGACGACTTTTTTGATAGCATCGACCTTAAGCTGATTAACCAGCAGGTTAATACCATAACTGGTGTTAAGGGTAAAACTCACAAAATAATCTTTGGGCGAATACTTTAGTAACTTAAGTATTTTTGAGCGCGTAGTTGCCACGTTAGCATCAACTTTTTTGCCCCAGGCATATCTTACCCGTTCACCACACGAATTATAGGTAGTGTAATATTCGTTTAAAGCATCAATAACTGGTTGTGGCCTTAAACTTTGGCAGGCTGAATCCAAATAAACTGTGCCTTCGGCCAAATAGCCAAAGTCGGTTTGGTTATTGCCTACCGCACTCTTTTTGCCTAGTCTCATAATCTTACCCATTATACATCGTTTGGGTGGTCAAAAAAAGACGGTTTACTCTAGACTTAGGGCTTGGTCACTCAAAGGTTCAGGACCAAAAGCCTTAATAGCGTCAATCTTTTCGGCTCGGGCTTTAAACAATTTCATAAAATCATTAACGGTTCCACGGGTAATTGTCCCACTTGATTCAAATTCATCATCTTCGGTGACTTTGGCCTGTTGTCGTACGCCATTAAATTCCGGACGGCTTAAATCTAGTTGAGCCGTACCACTAATTCTATACAGCCACAAGGCCACGGCCATTATCACCAAAGTAATCAGTAAAGTGCCAAGGGTTAGCCACACCAAATTGTCTACCCGATGTTCTGGTTTTTTGGACTTTGATTTATTAATTAACTTGGAATGTAACAAGTTGCAACTCCTCACGATAACTCTTAATATTTTGGCTTAAATTAGCACAGTCTGTTTGGACATCCGAACGTTTGGCACGAGCGGTTAGCAATTTATTGTAAAAATCGGCTGGTTTTTTGGTACAATCGATATTTAACAGATCACTAATGGTTTCGTCGTACTGCTGATAATGTTGGCGAAAATTATCTAAATTGCTACTAAAATCTGCCGTGATACTAAGTATATTGCCACCATCAAAACTATTTTTCGCTAGTCTAGTGTTCATCGGTACCATCAGTTTGGTCAATATACTTTCGTAGTTTTGACCAAGTTCAACCCGAGTTATGGCGTCTTGGGTTTGTAAGCGTTTAATATTAGCCTTGACACTCGAACAGCGATAAGCCACCATGTCGAGCTGTTTTTGATTAGCCGGCGTTTCGGCCGCCCAAACTGGGCACGCCACAACCAACAGTGCTACGCTGCTGATAGCTAAAAAAGATAACCATTTTTTCATGGCGCTAGCCTGTTTAAGTCGCGTGGGAATAACGTAGCTTCTTTAATGTTATTCAGGCCAATGGCTTTTTGGGTTAAACGATCAACACCCAAACCACAGCCCCCGTGCGGTGGTAAGCCATATTTAAAAGCTTGCAAATAATACTTGAAGCCTGAGTCATTAGGGTTTAGGCCAGCGGCTTTCATTTGTTCGACTAGTTTAGTGTAATTATGCTCGCGCATTGGCACCGTGGCAATTTCGACACCGCGGAATAATAAGTCGGCCCACATAGTAACGGCTTTTTCGGCATCGATTTTATGATAAAATTTAGCGGCTTCTAACGGAAAGTCTGTGGCATAAACTAAGTCGCTACCAAATTGTTTTCTGGCATAGTCGCAAATAAATTTCTCTTCGTCTGGGATTAAATCTTTTTCTTGGGTGGTATCGATTTTAGTAGCTTTTGTATACATTTCGTGGATCTTAGCAATGCTAAAAGCCGGGATTTCATCTGTCAATCTTAATTCTGGGGCATTAAAACTTTTTAGTTCATGGGCAAAAACTTTATAAAGTTTGGTTAGCACATACTTTACGCCATCGCCGACCATTTGGCGTACCTGCGCATGGTCGCAAAAGCCCATTTCTAAATCTAGCATTGTACATTCAGTTAGGTGGCGGGTAGTAGCGCTTGGCTCGGCCCGGTAAGCATGGTTTATTTCGAACACTCGCTCGTAAGCCCCAACCATGATTTGCTTATAGAACTGCGGACTTTGGGCTAAAGTAGCGGTTTTGCCAAAATAGTCTAGCTGAAAAACTTCAGAACCGCCTTCGGTAGCTTCGGCTAGTAGCTTAGGTGTGTCGATTTCGGTAAATTCATTTTGTAATAAAAACTCACGCAAATATTGCACCACTGCACTGCGGATCAAGAAGATCTTTTGTTCTTGCAGGTTACGCACATTTAGTACACGATTTTCAAATAGCGTGTCTAGATGTTCAGACTGGTGGCTGATTGGTTTGTCGATTTCGATCGGCGGTTCATCCGTGACTGGCGATAGAACTTCAACTTTAACATCGTGCAGTTCTACGCCATTTGGTGCGCGGTCGTCTTTTACCACCTTACCAATAAATTCTACCACCGTGCCAATTTGCAGGCCGCGGAGTTTTTCTAGCTCAGCTTTATTTTCAATTAAACTTTGCGCCACACCGCTGCGGTCGCGCACCGTTATAAAGTTCAGCCCGCCCAGCAAGCGCTTTTTATGCAGCCAGCCATAAATGGTGGCAGTTTTGTTAGTATTTTTTGGTAAATCTCGAATTAGAGTTCTTTCACTATTCATATCTGTAATATTATAGCACAAAAGCAAAACCGCCCCATAGGGGCGGCTCGCCTTTGACATTTGATAAGTTAACCTTCAAAAAATATAGAACCAGGCCGTCGGCGTAGCCAGTAGTCCTTAACTGGATAATCATTAATTATACCAAGGACGATATCTGTAGCCGAATTATAGGACTCTGGATTCCTTTCCCGCAATACACTCACTGACTCAAGCAGTTTTGTGTCTTGGACACCAAGGTGCATCAAAGTACAGACTACAACCATCAGTAGGTGATTGATGCTTGCGACTGATACATCGGCACATGTTGAAAAACCGTATAGCAGACACCCGTGGCTAGCTTCAATCACTACTATGCCGCCGTTGCTGCGGATATGCATGCCACTTTCAAAGTCGAATCTAGCAATGATGTCATCGATCGCTTTTTCTATGTCACTGTCGCAGGCCTTAAGCTGATTACGCGGGATTGCCACTTGATAATCCATATTGTAACGATTTACAAGCTGCGGCGTTTGACCATTTGACCAAACGTCAAAGATGCAAGTCGCCGGACAATACTCGTTTATCTCTTGAGAGAATGCAGCCAAAAAGGTTTGCTTGACTCTGAAGATATCTTCGAGGCTCAAAGTATCATTACTTGGGTGGCAAATCTCGTTAGCCGTGAATACTACTTTCATGAACTTTTTCCTTTCAAATCGGGTTGGAAACAAAACATAAACCTATGTCAAAGTGCGAAAGTAGCCAAAAGGCAAATTCGCAAAAGTAAGAATTTGCCTGCATGCAGGCAACAAAAAATTAAGGCCGCATGCGGTTACTCTGTAAGTCTAGCACAGATTAGCGTTTGTGTCAAGTATTAGATCCTGAAACAAGTTCAGGATGACGAAATGGACTTGGGTTAACAGCAAACATCATAGGAAAGCTCTTGTAAGAATTACAAGGACTTTCCCTAGTTATGGCTAGAGGTCTACCCCGCCGGGTGGGCTATTGTAGGTTTTGTTGGTACTGCTTACCACTAGCTCGTCATCATCGATGTCTATTTTAAGTATGTCTTTGCCCAAAATGCCAGTCACAATATCGCGCAACGTCAGTAATCCGGTGGTTTTACGGTTTTCGTCAATCACCACCATAAATTGGGCATTGTTGTCTATAGCCGCACTTAAAGCCCGGGCTAGTGAATAATCTTGGCTGATAAAATGCACCACCCCTACCATAGCTGTTTTGGCTTTGACCGATTTTTTGCTATCAAGATCGAGCAAATCTTTGATATTAAGCACACCCACCACGTGATTGATATCTTTGTCTGTCACCGGAAAACACGAAAACCCCGTACCATGCAGTTTGTCTAGCACTAGTGGCCCGAGCAACTCATCGGCCTTAACAGTTTCAATTTGTTTAGCTGGTATCATAATATCCTTAACCTGTTTGTCGCTAGAATCTAATAATTCCAATAAGGCCGTTTGCTCTAAAACTGGTATAACTTCGGCATCTAAATTAGCTACGATTTCGGCTAATTCTTCTTTCGAGCCAACCTTTGGCACTAGTTCCCGGCCGACGGTGTGAAAGAATTTAAACACTGGGGTAACTTTGGCAACGTACTTTAGGATTGTCGGTTCAACCCTTTGGTAGAGCTTATTTACCGACTGTTTGACTATACCAATTTTGTTGATTGGCTCTAGCGACAGCCAAACCAAACCAGTTAGTAGTAGCGCCATTACAAAATCGTAGGCTACATAAGCTAAGCAAACAAATAAAATGGTCAGCAGTGCCAATTTAAGGTTTCTTAGGACCATAACATCTGGCAGTAGTTGTTCGCGCGCTAAAATATCAGCAGCCGATTTATTGCCTTTTTTAGCTCGGCGTTCTAGTTCGAACTGGCTCATACTGCTACGCAAAGGGCGAGCGCCAAAAACAATTACCATCACAATATAAATTAGAATTAGCACATAAACCATATGGGTATTGTACCACAAATGAGGCTAAGAGTTTTGTGTTACAATAGACTATATGGGAAAGAAAACTTGGATTATTTTTGGTTTAGTTTGTGCCGTATTTGTGGCGGTGATTGTAGGTTTTAACGTCGCAGCGCCCAAAGCGACCAAAGTAGACATATCAAATGTAAACATTGGTAAAATTATTGGACCTAGTGCCCAAAATGGTCAAATTGGTGATTCGGTGAATGGCAAACAAGATAGTAAAGTGGTGCTGATCGAATATGGCGATTACGAGTGCAGTGCTTGTGCCTATGCCTACCCGCGAATTCATGCTTTGAGTATAGAATATAAAGACGAGGTGGCGTTTGTGTTCCGCAATTATCCTATTCCTAGCCTGCACCCTAATGCCTTGACAGCTGCAACTGTTGCTATCGCAGCTAGTTTACAGGGTAATGATGTCTTTTGGAAAATGCACGATGCGCTGTATGAACACCAAGAAACTTGGATTTCGAGTAGTATTGATAACCGGTTGAATGATATATATAACCTGGCTGCTACGGTGGGTGTCAACAAGAATCAACTTAAAAAAGATGTCACGGGCGATGCGACTAAAAAGCGGATTGACCAAAAACTTAATTTTGATGCTGCTACGGCTAAAAAGTTCAATCTGCAGGGTACACCTAGCTTTTATTTGAA
Source organism: Candidatus Saccharimonadota bacterium (assembly GCA_009778675.1). GTDB lineage: Bacteria > Patescibacteriota > Saccharimonadia > Saccharimonadales > Saccharimonadaceae > WRFU01. Next base: position 4,582 of record WRFU01000006.1, on the reverse strand, counting down.
TGGCAAAGAGGTTAGCAGCGATGTTTGGAGCGACGACACCAAGTTTCGTGAATTGCTCGACAAAGAGCTAAAAAAGTACAACATAACCCCACCAAAACACGACTCAGCCTCGTAGTCTTAAGCGTGCTATAATCAACCAATGACAGAGATAGTCGCTCAGATTGCCGGATTAATCGCTTCAGCAATCAGTATTGGCGGCATTCAGTTAAAAAAGAAACGCCATATTTTAATCGCTTTTATTGCAGCCAATGCGTTTTATTGTATCGATTTTTTACTAATCGGCGCTTGGTCTGGGCTGCTGGTTAGTTTAATTTCAATAATCCAAACTTTAGTAGTTTATGGATATGATAAGCATAAAAAGCCGATTACAAAAACGCTAATTGTTGTGTTTATTTTAATTTCACTAGCGACTGGCGTATTCTCTGTTCGGCAATTTGTTGACTTATTGCCGCTACTAGCATTCGCACTTTATTCATTATCAATTGTTCAGAAAAAAGGAAAAAACTTAAGAATTTTGACTTTGATATTAATAATTTGTTGGATGGTTTACGACAGCTCGGTCGGTGCCTATTCGCTGCTAATATCTGATACGTTCTTTACCGTGTCGACATTAGTGGCGATTATTAGATATGACATTTTGAAAATTAAAAAGACAAAGAAGAAGCCCTAGCTTCCTATCTGGGGATAGGCTTCGCAAAGATTGCAAAACCTTGCCCCTTTTAATTATCCACAAATTGCGAATTGTATAAGTTGGCGTAAAAGCCGTTTTTAGCGAGCAGCTGCTGGTGGTTGCCTTGTTCAATGATGTCACCTTCGTTCATGACCAGGATTAAATCGGCATTTTTAATGGTACTTAAGCGGTGAGCGATCACAAAACTGGTACGGCCTTTGGTCAATTTATCCATGGCTTGCTGAATCAAGATTTCGGTGCGGGTATCAACGCTACTGGTAGCCTCGTCTAGAATCATCATTGGGGCATTCGCCAGCATGGCGCGGGCAATGGTTAACAACTGTTTTTCGCCAGCGCTAATGTTATCGGCATCTTCATCCAAAATCGTATCGTAACCGTGTGGTAGCGAGTGCACAAAATGATCAACGTGAGCTGTTTTAGCAGCAACTTTAACCTCGTCTTGATTGGCTTGCAGATCGCCGTAACGCAGATTTTCCTGGATTGTGCCATTGAACAGCCAGGTATCTTGCAACACCATGCCAAACATCTGGCGCACATCACTACGTTTCATGTTGCGGGTGTTAACGCCGTCAACCATGATATCGCCGCTGTCTGGATCATAAAAACGCATTAATAAGTTGACCATTGTAGTTTTACCAGCGCCGGTCGGCCCGACGATCGCCACCTGCTGACCAGGTTGAATATGAGCCGAAAAGCCCTTAATAATGCGCTTGCCTTTTTCGTAACTAAACTTAACATTGTCGAAAATCACTTCGCCCTTGATACTTTTTAGGGTTTTAGCGTTTTTAACATCTTTAGCTTCTTCGGGCTCTTCTAGGAATTCAAACACTCGTTCGGCCGCCGCAATGGTGGATTGTAAAATGCCGCCAATTTGTGCCACCTGCATGATTGGCTGGTTAAACTGCGAAGTATATTGGATAAAAGCCTGAATATCACCAATCGAAATTTTACCATTAATCGCCAGCCAGCCCCCCATTACAGCCACACCAACATAACCTAGGTTGCCAATAATATTCATAATTGGATACATCAGGCCACTTAAGAATTGTGATTTCCAAGCATTTTCGTACAGTGAATCATTGATGTTGGTAAACTTTTTATTAACAAAACTTTCCGCCGAAAACGCTTTAACTACCACGTGTCCGGCGTAAGTTTCCTCGATATGGCCATTAATGTCACCCAACTGATCTTGCTGGCGCTGGAAGTATTTTTGGCTGTATTTAATGATAATCCCAACCACAATCAGGCTAATTGGCACTACAATCACGGCAATGCCGGTCAGTGCGATGCTAATCGTAATCATCATAACTAAAATACCCAAAATTGTGGTGATCGAAGTGATAATTTGGCTCAAGGATTGGTTTAGCGACTGAGCAATAGTGTCGACATCGTTTGTCACACGGCTTAGTACATCGCCGTAGCTGTGACGATCAAAGTAACTAATTGGCAAGCGGTTGATTTTAGTGCTAATATCGCGGCGGAATTTCAGAGTGATTTTTTGCGTCACATCAGTAATAATCCAGCCCTGTATATAAGTAAATAGGGCGCTTAGTACGTATAGGCAAATCAGCCAAAAAGCAATGCCAGCCAGGGCGTCGTAGTGCATAGTTGGTTTAATACTTAGATCTAATTTTTTGATTTGATCCATCTGGTAGGCCGGGACTTGCTTAGCCATTTGTTGCAACTGACTAGCTTTGCTACTCTTAGACTGCTGAGCAGCCATAGCGGCCGCTTGCTGCGGTGTGATTTTACCACTAGCAATTTGGGCTTCGATTTGCTGTTTGGCCATCTGTTCTAGCAGCGCTGGTAATTTTTCGACCGTTGTGCCTTTTGGCAAAACTAAACCAGCCGGCAATTGCTTGTGAACTTCGTCATAAACTTTAATAGAAATATAATCATCAACAATTTGGTTAGTCATATTACCTAAAATCTTCGGGCTGACAATGGTGAAGGTAGTGCCAATGACCGCAAACACCATGGTAAGAATGATACTTAGACGATAACTTTTAAGCGTGCCAAGTAGCTTTTTAGCAGTCGCACCAAAGTTCTTGGGCTTGCTTAAACCACGCGCCGCCGCGGCTCCTGGACCGCCGTGCCCGGGCATCATGCCCCGTCTTGGCTGCTGCGCCGTTTCGACTTCAAGTTCGGTTTTATTCTCGGCCATTATTTCTTACCTTTCAAGCTCTTTTTGATTTCAGCTTCGCTTAGCTGACTGCGGGCAATTTCTTGGTAAACTTTGCAAGTTTTCATTAATTCTTGGTGTGTGCCAAGCCCCACCATTTTACCCTCGTTTAGTACAATAATCTGATCGGCGTCTTCGATAGTGCTAATACGTTGAGCTACAATTAGCGTTGCGGCATTTTTGGTGACTGGCTTTAGTGCCTCGCGCAAGGCTCGGTCGGTCTTAAAATCTAGGGCGCTAAAACTATCATCAAAAATATAAATTTCTGGATCACGCGCAATAGCGCGGGCAATGCTTAAGCGTTGCTTTTGGCCACCACTAACATTTTGACCACCTTGGGCAATATGGGCATCAAACTTGCCGTCTAACTTTTCGATAAAATTGTAAGCCTGAGCTACTTTGGCCGCGGCGTGGACTTGTTTACTATCGGCCTTGTTACTACCATAATTAATGTTATCTTTAACCGTGCCGCTAAACAGCACGCCTTTTTGTGGTATGTAGCCAATTTTACCCATTAAAACCTTGGCGCTTAAATCACGCACGTCTACACCATTTACTAGCACGGCGCCTTTAGTTACGTCATAAAACCGCGGGATTAAGTTTATTAAAGTTGATTTACCGCTACCAGTGCTGCCGATAAACGCTGTAACCTGCCCAGGCAACGACTTAAATGAAATACCTTTTAACACCGGCGTATCAGCATCGGGGTAGGCGAATGTCACATCTTTAAATTCGACCACACCATGCATATTGTTTTTTGGTGTTTTCGGCTTAGCGGCCGGCTTAATTGACAGTTTAGTCTCTAGCACTTCTACAATACGCTTGGCCGATACTTGAGCGCGCGGCAACAATATAAAGACCATCGAAATCATTAGGAACGACATAATTACCTGAATAGCGTATTGCATGAAGGCCATCATATTACCAATCGCTAGGTTGCCATCGGCAATCAAGTGCGCACCAACCCAGATAATCAGCAGCGTGGTTAGGTTAAAAATGAATGTCATCAGCGGCATCATTATCACCATGACCCGGTTCACAAACAAGTTAACTTTCATCAAATCTTGGTTAGCTGTGCCAAACTTGTCTTCTTCGTACTTTTCGTTATTAAAGGCGCGAATGACCCTAAGCCCAGTTAGATTTTCACGCGTTACTAGATTTAGTCGGTCAATTAATTTTTGCAGCATTGTAAACTTTGGCAAAGCCACAATCAGTAGAATTATAATAATAACAAATAATATCACGACGCTTAGCGCAATAATCCAGGTCATGTTCGGTGCGCTGTTTAAAGCTTCAATAATTGCCCCACCAGCCATAATCGGCGCCATTAGCACCATACGCAACATCATGAATAACACCTGCTGAATCTGCTGAATATCGTTGGTTGTACGGGTAATTAAACTGGCAGTGGAAAACTGATTGATTTCGTTTAAGCTAAAGCTTTCGATTTTATCGAATGTGTTTTTGCGTAAATCGCGTGCTACACCCGTGCTAATACGTGACGCCAAGTAACTGGCCAACACCATGGCAATACCACCGACAATGGTAATAATTACCATCTGAACACCTTTTTGCCAAATTAGATTCTGGTCGCCGCCAACGATACCATCGTTCACAATGTGCGACATGTAATTCGGCAGTTGCAGCGTCGCCCAAACCTGCACGCTGATGGCCGCGATTAATAATACCAGCCAACCAATGTACGGCTT